>NZ_LOVS01000099.1:0-120003 GCF_001523835.1 Burkholderia sp. ABCPW 14
TTTCGACGGCTCAAGATTCGTTACGAACGCTATGCTCATGTTCACGAGGCCTTCATGTCTCTGGCTTGCGCTTTGATTTGCTGGACGCGTCTAAAGTCTCTGTTTAACTAATTTCGCAACAGCTTCTAAGTCGATGAGAGGCGTGATTCGAGTGGGCGATGCGACGGATCATGGTTGTCAGGTTGTCAAGACTGGTAGCGAACGATCCGTGGTGATGGGGCGCGCAGTTGCTCGGGTCGGCGATCGCTGTACTTGTCAGTCGGGGCTTGGCGAATGCGAAATTCTTGAAGGTGATGAGCATGTTCAGATTGACGGACGAGCGGTTGCC
This sequence comes from Burkholderia sp. ABCPW 14, assembly GCF_001523835.1. Taxonomy (NCBI): domain Bacteria; kingdom Pseudomonadati; phylum Pseudomonadota; class Betaproteobacteria; order Burkholderiales; family Burkholderiaceae; genus Burkholderia; species Burkholderia sp. ABCPW 14. The sequence goes on from NZ_LOVS01000099.1 coordinate 329, forward strand.
TTCGACGGTCACAGGACGTCATGTGGGGGCGTTTTGATTTCATCGATGCCGACATCTGGTCGAATTTAGGCTGCTGTATTGAGGAGGTCATCCGACTCGCGGTGAGCAAAGGAGCTTTGTCGGCAGAGTCGATTGATGATGGCGAGTAGAGAAACAGAATCTGGCATGTAAGGATGCGGAGGTTGAGCGCCGAGGTAGGTCTCGCGTGGATCCGTTGGGCGCTTGCAGATGCAGACCTAGCGGTGCTGTTGGTCAACTGCTTTACCTGCAAAAAATGTGAATAGGTCTCCTATGATTAATCCCTCAGATTTGGAGAGTGCTGGTTCTGGACCTTCATATGGTGCAATCAAGCTTGCGATTGCCACCCTCATTGGATTGTGGCTTCCGTGGATTGGGTTCGCGTACTGGTACGTGGAGGTCGGCGGATTTCACAGCGGAATTTTCGTATCGGGCACCATGGAGTTTCTTGGATTCATGCTCGCCACGTGGGTGGTGACGCCACTCTTTACGTTGATTTACATCGTTTATGCGAGACGCTCGGTGCTTCGCAACGCATATGATCAAGCAATGTTTGTCATTGAGTCGTTGGTTCTGGTTGGGATGTGGGCGTTCATAGGAATGCCATTCATCGGCCATTAGATCGAAACGCGTGCTTCTTCGCCGACGGCCTCGGTCGGATTCTAGTGGGCTCGATCTCCATCGTGTTTGGGGTTGCCGACGTGGCAGTTTTCAAACGAATTTTAATATTCAGGGATCTGTCTCCCGGGGCGATGCGGCTTCGAACGCGCGCAGATTCGTCACGTAGGTGCGTATGAAGCTCAGAAATGGTTGGCTCTTCGTTGGCATCCCTTTGGCGCTCTATTTCCTGATGTGGGAACACGCGGGGCCTTGGGTCTTTCCCCGGCACCTGACGTTACGGGTAGTCGCGGGAGAAGGACACCCTTTATCTGGAGCAGATGTCAAGGTCTACCAAACGACATGGCGGATGCCGTGCATCTCGTCATTCGGATTGTCTGGGGCCTCCTGCAATCAATATGATTCGACTGCCTTCGATGGTACGCTCGATCGGCATGGCGAAGCGCGCATCTGGGCGACCACGGCTGTGGCGTTCAATGGTGAGCCCTATATCGTGTGTATCGAAGGCAAAGAGTACGAAGCCGATTTCGCGGTTGCGGAGTGGCCAACTGACCCCGCCGTCTCAGTCGTAACGTTGGACTACAAGGACATGCGACTTGTTCGCGAGCAGTGCTCGCCTTTCACCAAGAAACAGCCCACGCCTGAGTGGTGGAACGGCTAGTCTCGGCGCTATAGCGGCCGACCGTTCCAGAAATTGCTGGCGTATGTTTCAAGCGTAGCTTTGAGATCAACGCCCTGTTAGATACGGCGCAGGCACTGCTGCATCATTGGGCGCTGCAAGTTGCTTTGCAACCGAATAGCGGGATCGATCCCCGGAAGCACGAAAGCCCGCATCGAGCAGGCTTTTTTGTGTGCTACAAATTTGCTACAGCAAGGGGCTGGAACCTTGTTGGAAAAGCCCCGCGCTTATCATTCCATCCCCTGAACTACGGGGAGCGGATAGGAATCGCCGGGATCATCGGAAGCATCGCGTATCGACTGCTGACCGCTTCCAAACCTTGTCCCGCCGAGCTTTGCGATTCTAACGAATTCGCGCGAGATGCGGTGCCACTGAGCACGAAGTGCGTACGTCCCTCTTCGACCGGTCGATTGCCGTTCCCGGCCGTGCGATGCGGATGACTCAGCAACCTTCGTCGGCTCGATCACGCTGGAATCCGGCCTCGAGTCTGCCGATCGGCGAGGACAGCGAGGGAAGAGTATAGCAAAGACGTTTCGAGCGAAGATCGCCGTCGATACGTTGCTGCGTGGTCGCCGCGCGACGCGAGGCGCAATCCGTCCGCGTCGCGCGTGCCGCCGCGGTCTCCGGCGTATCGCCTGGCCCATGCCGTTGCCGGATGCCGGTGCGCAAGCCCGTTGCCGGGCGCATTGGCAATCGGCCGGCCGCCGCTACCGCCTTGCCGCGTGAATCAGAACTCCACGACGACGAAATCTTCCTTGCCGACGTCGCACAGCGGGCAGCGCCAGTTGTCCGGAATGTCGGCGAAGCGGGTGCCGGCCGCGATGCCTTCGTCCGGCAAACCTTCCTCTTCGTTATAGATCCAGCCGCAAATCAGGCAGACCCAGCTCTTGTATTCGACCACTTCGCTCATGTTGCACTCTTGAAGAACCGTTGCATTCGACGTCGCCCGATCGCGCGAACGCGACGCATCGGGCGGCGAAAGGCGCAATGGTACCGGATTTGTCGCGCGAGGCCGTCGGAGCGCCGCGCGGACCGGGCGCGCCCGCTTTCCGTCCGCGCGCGGCGCGAGCCCGGCCGCCGCGTATGCGGCGCGCGTCGCCCGCGCGCCCGAGCCGGCTCCAAACCCGCGACGCGCCCGCCGGTCGCGGTGTATCCTTCGATGGCCTTTCAACCCAAATGGAGAGAGCGATGCTCAACAACAAATGGCTGGCCGGCGCGTTCACCGTGGCCGCGCTGTTCGCGTCCGCCTCGGCGCACGCGGAAGCGAGGGTGTTTTTCGTCGAGCCGACCGACGGCGCGTCCGTCACGAACCCCGTTCACGTGAAATTCGGTCTCGAAGGCGACATCACGCTTCGGCCCGCGGGCGACATGACGCCTCACACCGGTCACCATCATCTGCTGATCGACGGCAAGCCGGTTCCGACGGGCGACGTGATCCCGGTCAGCGATCACTCGCTGCATTTCGGCAAGCCCCAGACCGAGACCGAGGTGAGGCTGCCGCCCGGCCAGCACACGCTGACGCTGCAGTTCGGCGACGGTGCGCACCGCTCGTACGGTCCGGAAATGAGCCGGACGATCACGGTCAACGTCAAGTAAGGCAGGCCGTTCGGCCGTCCGGCATGCGAGGGCCGCGCCCGGTCCTCGCAGCCACCGGCGCCGACGGCCGCGTCGCGCGGTCCGTCGCGCTAGGCCGTTGTGCCATGTCGGCGCGGCGCGCCGCCCCCGGTACAATGTGCGCTTCCGATTCTTCTCCGCCGTCTCCCCATGTCGCTTTATTCCATTACCGGCGCGCAACTCGCGTTCGGTCACGTCGCGCTGCTCGATCACGCGGACTTTTCGCTCGAAGCCGGCGAGCGCGTCGGGCTCATCGGCCGCAACGGCGCCGGCAAATCGTCGCTGCTCAAGATCGTCGCCGATCTCGCGAGGCCCGACGACGGGCTCGTCACGCGACAGCAGAGCCTCGTGACGGTCTACGTGCCGCAGGAGCCCGAATTCGAAGCCGGGCAGACGGTGTTCGACGCGGTTGCGTCGGGGCTGACCGAGACGCGCACGCTCCTCGCCGAGTACGACGAGATCGCGCACCGGCTCGCGGACGCGCCCGAAGGCGCGGAGCACGACGCATTGCTTGCGCGGATGAACGCGCTGCAATCGTCGCTCGACGCGACGCACGCTTGGAGCTGGCGCACGCGGGTCGCGACGACGCTCGCGCAAATCGGGCTCGACGGCGACACGCGGGTCGATGCGCTGTCGGGCGGAATGCAGAAGCGCGCGGCGCTCGCGCGCGCGCTCGTCGTGCAGCCGGACGTGCTGCTCCTCGACGAGCCGACCAACCACCTCGATTTCGACGGCATCCGCTGGCTGGAGGAACTGCTTGTCACGCAGCGCGCGGGCCTGCTGTTCATCACGCACGACCGTGCGTTCCTCGATCGCGTCGCGACGCGCGTCGTCGAGCTCGATCGCGGCCGCCTGCTGTCGTATCCGGGCAACTTCTCCGCGTATCAAGCTCGCAAGGCGCAGCAGCTCGAAGTCGAGCGGGTCGAGAACGAGAAGTTCGACAAGCTGCTCGCGCAGGAAGAAGTCTGGATCCGCAAGGGCGTCGAGGCGCGGCGCACCCGCAGCGTCGGCCGCGTCGCGCGGCTCGAGCAGATGCGCCACGAGCGCGCGGAGCGCCGCAACGCGCAGGGCAATGTGAAGCTCGACGTCGCGCAGGGCGAGAAGTCGGGCAAGATCGTCGCCGAGCTGACCGACGTGACGAAGCGCTACGGCGACCGCACGGTCGTCGACCGCTTCTCGACGACCGTGATGCGCGGCGACAAGATCGGCTTCGTCGGCCCGAACGGCGCCGGCAAGACGACGCTGCTCAAGCTGATCCTGGGCGAGCTTTCGCCCGACGCGGGCACGGTGCGCATCGGCACGAACCTGCAGGTCGCGTACTTCGACCAGATGCGCGCGCAGCTCGACCAGGAAAAGAGCCTGTCGGACACGATCAGCCCCGGCAGCGAATGGGTCGAGATCGGCGGCGTGCGCAAGCACGTGATGAGCTATCTCGGCGATTTCCTGTTCGCGCCGGAGCGCGCGCGTTCGCCCGTCAAATCGCTGTCGGGCGGCGAGCGCAATCGTCTCCTGCTCGCGCGTCTCTTTGCGCGCCCGGCGAACGTGCTCGTGCTCGACGAGCCGACCAACGACCTCGATATCCCGACGCTCGAACTGCTCGAAGAGCTGCTGACCGACTACGACGGCACGGTGCTGCTAGTCAGCCACGACCGCGCGTTCCTCGACAACGTCGTCACGTCGGTGATCGCGTCGGAGGGCAACGGGCAGTGGCGCGAATACGTCGGCGGCTTCACCGACTGGCAGATCCAGCGTGACCGCGCGCAGCGGATCGCCGACGAGGACGCGGCGAAGCGCGTCGCGAAGGAGCCGGCGAGCGCGAAGGACGACGCGCCGAAGAGCGCGGCGGGCCGCAACGCGCAGCGCACGGTCAAGCTGTCGTTCAACGAGCAGCGCGAGCTCGACGCGCTGCCTTCGATGATCGCCGGGCTCGAGGCCGAGCAGAAGGCGATCGGCGCGCAGCTCGAAGACGGCTCGATCTTCTCGAAGGACCCGCAGGAGGGCGCGCGCCTCACCGAACGCTTCGCCGCGCTCGACGACGAACTGCTCGCGGCGCTCGAGCGCTGGGAGGCGCTCGAAGCGAAACGTAAGCCTTCATGAGTTCGCCGTTGCGGAACCAGTAAAATACGCCGCGTTCCGGGTGGGACCCGCGCCGCCGTCGCGCGCGGCGCGCCGCCCGCTTTCGAAGCAATCCAAGCACGCCATTGTTTCGATTCGGATTTTTATCGAATTCAACGTTTTGTCCACGACGTTATCCACACGAGTTGGGGATAACGTCAAGGTGAATGACGAACCTGAGCTTCTATGTCTACGAAAAAGCCCGCAGCGGCGTATAGCGAAGCATCCATCAAGGTGCTGAAGGGCCTCGAGCCTGTCAAGCAGCGGCCCGGCATGTACACGCGCACCGAGAATCCGCTGCACATCATCCAGGAAGTGATCGACAACGCGTCCGACGAGGCGCTGGGCGGTTACGGCAAGCAGATCACGGTCACGCTGCATCCCGACCAGTCGGTGTCCGTTGAGGACGACGGGCGGGGCATCCCGTTCGGGCTCCACCCGGAAGAAAAGGTGCCCGTCGTCGAGATCGTGTTCACACGGCTGCACGCGGGCGGCAAGTTCGACAAGGCCAAGGGCGGCGCGTATACGTTCTCGGGCGGTCTGCACGGCGTCGGCGTGTCGGTGACGAACGCGCTCGCGACGCGGCTCGACGTGACCGTCTGGCGCGACGGCAGGATCGCGCAGCTCGGCTTCGCCGACGGCGACGTCGTCAAGCCGCTCGCGACGCAAGGCGCGGGCCGTGGCGAGAAGAAATCCGGCACGCGCGTGACCGTGTGGCCGAATCCGAAATACTTCGATTCGCCGAACCTGCCGCTCGGCGAGTTGCAGCGGCTGTTGCGCTCGAAGGCGGTGCTGCTGCCGGGCGTCGAAGTTGTGCTCGTCAACGAGAAGACGGGTGAGCGCCAGAGCTGGCGGTACGAAGACGGCCTGCGCGGCTATCTGCTCGAAGGGATGAACGGCAGCGAGCTGCTGATTCCGCTCTTCGAGGGCGAGCGCTTCGCCGATTCGCGTTCCGGCGACGATACGTTCGCCGAGGGCGAGGGCGCGTCGTGGGTCGTCGCGTGGAGCGAGGAAGGCTCGCTCGTGCGCGAGTCGTACGTGAACCTGATTCCGACGCCCGCGGGCGGCACGCACGAATCCGGTCTGCGCGACGGTCTCTATCAGGCGGTGAAGAGCTTCGTCGAACTGCACAACCTGCAGCCGAAGGGCGTGAAGTTGCTCGCCGAGGACGTGTTCGCGCGCGTGTCGTTCGTGCTGTCGGCGAAGGTGCTCGATCCGCAGTTCCAGGGGCAGATCAAGGAGCGCCTGAACAGCCGCGACGCGGTGAAGCTCGTGTCGTCGTTCACGCGTCCCGCGCTCGAGCTGTGGCTCAACCAGCACGTCGAGCACGGCAAGAAGCTCGCCGAGCTGGTGATCAGGCAGGCGCAGGCGCGCACGCGCGCGGGCCAGAAGGTCGAGAAGAAGAAGAGCTCCGGCGTCGCGGTGCTGCCCGGCAAGCTGACCGATTGCGAAACCGAGGACATCGCGCGCAACGAGCTCTTCCTCGTCGAGGGCGATTCGGCGGGCGGCTCCGCGAAGATGGGCCGCGACAAGGAATACCAGGCGATCCTGCCGCTGCGCGGCAAGGTGCTCAACACGTGGGAGACCGAGCGCGATCGCCTGTTCGCGAACAACGAGGTGCACGACATCTCGGTCGCGATCGGCGTCGATCCGCACAGCCCGGACGAAAGCGTCGATCTGTCGAATCTGCGCTACGGCAAGATCTGCATCCTGTCGGACGCGGACGTCGACGGCGCGCACATCCAGGTGCTCCTGCTCACGCTCTTCTTCAAGCATTTCCCGCAGTTGATCGAGCGTGGCCATGTGTTCGTCGCGCGGCCGCCGCTCTTTCGCGTTGACGCGCCCGCGCGCGGCAAGAAGCCCGCGCAGAAGCTCTATGCGCTTGACGAAGGCGAGCTCGAGGCGATCCTCGACAAGCTGCGCAAGGACGGCGTGCGCGAAACGCAATGGAGCATCAGCCGCTTCAAGGGCTTGGGCGAAATGAGCGCCGAGCAGTTGTGGGACACGACGATGAACCCCGACACGCGGCGTCTGATGCCGATCGCGCTCGGCGACCTCGATTTCGAGGCGACCGTCGAGCGGATGACGATGCTGATGGGCAAGGGCGAGGCCGCCGCGCGCCGTAACTGGCTCGAGGAAAAGGGCAACGAAGTCGAAGCGGATATCTGAGCGAAGCCGGGCGCGCGCCCGGCTTCGCACGCATCGCATATACGGACACGAAATCTAGATGGACGACAACACTCCCGATCTTTTCGCCGAGCCGGCCGCGCCCGAGGGCGATTCGCTGACGCTCGGCCGCTATGCGGAGAGCGCGTATCTCAGCTATGCAGTGAGCGTCGTGAAGGGACGCGCGCTGCCCGACGTCTGCGACGGCCAGAAGCCCGTGCAGCGGCGGATCCTCTTCGCGATGAACGAGATGGGCCTCGGCAACAATGCGAAGCCCGTGAAGTCCGCGCGCGTCGTCGGCGACGTGCTCGGCAAGTACCATCCGCACGGCGACCAGTCCGCGTACGACGCGCTCGTGCGTCTCGCGCAGGACTTCTCGATGCGCTATCCGCTGATCGACGGCCAGGGCAACTTCGGCTCGCGCGACGGCGACGGCGCGGCGGCGATGCGCTACACCGAAGCGCGCTTGACGCCGATCGCGCAGCTCCTCCTCGACGAGATCGGCGAGGGCACGGTCGGCTTCATGCCGAACTACGACGGCTCGTTCGACGAGCCGAAGCTGTTGCCGGGGCGGCTGCCGTTCGTGCTGCTGAACGGCGCGTCGGGGATCGCGGTCGGTCTCGCGACCGAGATCCCGTCGCACAACCTGCGTGAAGTCGCGGCGGCCGCGGTCGCGCTGATCCGCAATCCGGCGCTGCCGCACGCGGAGCTGATGCAGTTCGTGCCGGGGCCGGATTTCCCGGGCGGCGGCCAGATCATCTCGAGCGATGCGGAGATTTCGGCCGCGTACGAAACCGGCCGCGGCAGCCTGAAGGTGCGCGCGCGCTGGAAGATCGAGGATCTCGCGCGCGGCCAGTGGCAGCTCGTCGTCACCGAGCTGCCGCCGAACACGTCGGGCCAGAAGGTGCTCGAGGAAATCGAGGAGCTGACGAACCCGAAGCTCAAGGCGGGCAAGAAGACGCTCACGCAGGAGCAGATCAACACGAAGAAGACGATGCTCGACCTGCTCGACGCGGTGCGCGACGAGTCGGGCAAGGACGCGCCCGTGCGGCTCGTGTTCGAGCCGAAGACGCGCGCGATCGACCAGAACGACTTCGTCAATTCGCTGCTCGCGCACACGAGCCTCGAATCGAATGCGCCGCTCAACCTCGTGATGATCGGCGAGGACGGCCGGCCCGCGCAGAAGGGGCTCGTGTCGATCCTCGGCGAGTGGGTGCGGTTCCGCCAGGGCACGGTCACGCGGCGCTGCCGCCACCGGCTCGGCAAGGTGAACGACCGGATCCACATCCTCGAAGGGCGGATGATCGTCTTCCTGAACATCGACGAGGTGATCCGCATCATCCGCGAGTCCGACGAGCCGAAGCAGGCGCTCATCGGCGCGTTCGGCCTGACCGAGCGGCAGGCCGAGGACATTCTCGAGATTCGGCTGCGCCAGTTGGCGCGGCTCGAGAAGATCAAGATCGAGAAGGAGCTCGAGGAACTGCGCGCGGAGAAGGCGAAGCTCGAAGAGCTGCTCGCGAACGAAAGCGCGATGAAGCGGCTGATGATCAAGGAGATCGAGGCTGACGCGAAGCAGTTCGGCGATGAGCGCCGCACGCTGATCCAGCAGGAGAAGCGCGCGACGTTCGAGGCGAAGGTCGTCGACGAGCCGGTGACAGTCGTCGTGTCGCAGAAGGGCTGGGTGCGCGCGCTGAAGGGCCATGGGCTCGACCCGGCGAGCTTCTCGTTCAAGGCGGGCGACGGCCTGTACGCGGCGTTCCAGTGCCGCACGCCCGATACGCTGATCGCGTGGGGCAGCACGGGCCGCGTATACTCGGTGTCCGTTCAGGTGCTGCCGGGCGGACGCGGCGACGGCGTGCCCGTCACGTCGCTGATCGAGCTCGAGTCGGGCTCGCATCTGCTGCATTACTTCGCGGCGCCGGCCGAGCAGCCGCTGTTGCTCGCGTCGAGCAACGGCTTCGGCTTCATCGCGAGGGTGGGCGACATGGTGAGCCGCGTGAAGGCGGGCAAGTCGTTCATGACGATCGATACGGGCGTAGCGGGCGGCGCGGCGCCGCTCGCGCCGATGCCGGTGCTGCCGGATGCGTCGCAGGTCGCGTGCCTGTCGAGCGGCGGGCGTTTGCTCGTGTTCGGCATCGACGAAATGAAGACGCTCGGCGGCGGCGGGCGCGGCGTGATCCTGATGGCGCTCGATCCGAAGGAGACGCTCGTGCAGGCGCTCGCGATCGACGCGGCGGGCGTCGTGATGACGGGCACGGGCCGCGGCGGCAAGGCGCAGGAAGAAACGCTCGCGGGCCGCGCGCTCGATCCGCACGTCGGCAAGCGGGCGCGCAAGGGACGCGCGCCGGATACGAAGCTGAAGGTGAGCGGGCTGCGTCCGGTGCTCCGCTGACGGGGCGCGTCGTCGGCGGTCCGGCTGGGGCCTCACGCGTGCCGACGCGCGGGGCCTCGGCGGCGAGGCCGCGCGAAAGCGGCGCGTGGGATGCAAGGTCGTGCCGACCAGCGAATTGCATCGTTCGTTATCCTTCGCTGACGAAACGCTCCGCGATGCGTCACGCGGCGGCCGACAGGCAAACGCGCCGCCGCCACGCGGATCGCGCGCGGCACCGCAACGCCGGTAGACAAACAATCGACAAACAAAACGCCGACGCGCCGCCCGACTAGAGCGGGACACCCAAAAAAGCACACCTCGTGCACATTCCGATGAACCGCCGCGCGCCGCGGCTGTCGAATGCGCTCATCGTCTCGCGCGCCGTGCGTCCGCGCTGCGCGCCGGTCATCTGAAAACCAGAAAGGATCCCCATCATGTCTCACGCTATCGCCGTCGCCTTGTTTCTCCATCTGCTGGCGGTCGCGGTGTGGGTCGGCGGCATGGTGTTCGCGAACTTCTGTCTGCGTCCCGCGCTGTCCGATCTGTCGCCGCAGTTGCGCCTGCCGCTCGTCGAAGCCGTGTTCGGCCGCTTCTTCAACTGGGTCGCGGGCGCGGTGATCGTGATCCTGCTCACGGGCGGCTTCCTACTCACGCAATTCGGCGGCGCGCACGCGACGTGGCCGCTGCACGCGATGGCGGGGCTCGGCGTCGTGATGATGCTGATCTTCGGTCATATCCGCTTTGCGCTGTTCCCGCGCATCCGCCGCGCGGTGCAAGCGCAGAACTGGCCGGACGGCGCGCGCGCCGTCAATGCGGTGCGCCTTCTCGTGGTCGTCAATCTCGTGCTCGGCGTCGTGACGATCGGCGCGTCCGTGCTGTCGCGCGGATTCTGATTTTCCCGTCGGCGCACAGGCCGTGCCCCGACTTCGCCGATGCGCGCGTCACGCCGCGAGCATCGCCTCCAGCAGCCATGAGCCGGCCGGCCCGAGCGGCCGCTCGCGCGACCACACCGCATCCACCGGCACGCGCCGCGGCCAGCCGCGCGCATTGAGCTCGGCGAGCCGCTCGCGCGCGAAGTGATCGACCATCCAGCGCGGCAGTTCCGCCCAGCCGAAACCCGCCACCGCCATTTCCAGCAGCAGCAGATAGCTCGGCGCCGACCAGCAGCGCCGCCCCGCGACGAGCCCCGTTTCGATCCGCTCGCCGTGCGGCGCGACGTAGGTATTGAGGCGCAGCTCGCGCGCGTCGTGCAGCGCGGCGAGCGGCACTTCGGCATCGCCGTATGCGGCGAACGGATGCCGCAGGCCGACGTAGAGCCCGATCTCCGAACGCTCGGCGATCGTCGCCGCGCCGACGTCGGGCGGATAGGTGCTGCGCGCCGCCATCAGCCCGAGTTGCGCGCGGCCTTGCTGGATCAGGTCGAGCACGTCGTCGTGCTCGGCGATCTGGCATTCGAACTCGAGCGTCGGAAAGCGGCGGTCGAGTTCCGCGAGCGTCTCCTCGTATCGGCTCGATTGATAGGTGTCCGACACGACGAGCGTGAGCCGCGCCTCCTCGCCACCCGCCAGGCGCGCGGCGACCTGGTCGATCGCCTCGCTCGCCTCGAGCACGCGCTGGACTTCGGGCAAGAGCGCGCGGGCGGCATCGGTCAGCGTCGGCTGGCGCGTCGAGCGGTCGAACAGCGCGACGCCCAGGTCGATCTCGAGGTTCGCGATCGCCTCGCTGATCGTCGATTGCCGCTTGCCGAGCTTGCGCGCGGCGGCCGAGAACGAGCCGAGATTGGCCGCCTCGGCAAACGCGAGCAGTGCTTCGGGAGAATGGCGCATCGCGGACGCTCCTTATATATATCGGAAAAACCGATAATAACAAACTGGATGACTACGGTTAATCCGATGAAAATAGCGCCATCTCATTTACAGATGGAGCATTTCATGCAGATGCAAATGGCTAGGCACGTCCCGAGGAAGACGCTGACCGAGCGCCTCGTGCACGCGCTCACGTTCGAAGTGACCGCGATCGCGATCTGCGCGCCGTTCGTCAGCTGGCTGCTCGGCCTGTCGCTCGTCCACGTTGGCGCGTTGACGGCCGCGGTGTCGGTGATCGCGATGGTGTGGAACGTCACGTTCAACGCGCTCTTCGAGCGGATCGAGCGCCGCTATCGGTTCAAGCGCACGCTCGCGGTGCGCGCGGCTCACGCGATCGTGTTCGAACTTGGCCTCGTCGCGATGGCGCTGCCGCTCGCCGCGTGGTGGCTCGAGATCAGCCTGCTCGAGGCGCTGTTGCTCGACTTCGGCATCCTGCTGTTCTTTCTGCCGTACACGTTCCTGTTCAATCTCGGCTACGACCGTTTGCGTGCGCGCTGGATCGCGCAAAGGGTGGCGGTCTGACGATGAACGCAATCCGAATCCTTCTCGATGGTCCTTTTCGAAAGCCGGCGCGACGCCGGCTTTTTCTTTTCGCGCGAACGCATCGCCGCGCGCCGCGTCACGGCTCGACCGACAGCCGCTCGTCGAACGCATAGCGCTGCATTGCGCGCTCGAAGCCTTCGAGGAACGCGTGCTCGGCCGCGTTCATCTTCCGCTCGCGATGCCACAGCAAGAAGATATCGACGTCGACGAGGCCTTCTTCCGGCGGCAGCCGCCAGAGCCGCTGGCGCGCGAGATCGTCGCGGACGATGTGCTCGGGCAGGCAGCCGATCCCGTAGCCCGCGAAGATGAGACGCCGCACTTCGTCGAGGCTCGGCGACGCCGCGACGATGCGTCCCGTGAAGCCCTTCTGGTCGCGGAACACGGTGAGCGGCGACAGGCTGTCGCCGATCTGGTCGCTCGTAAACGACACGAAGCTCTCCGCGAGCAGATCGGTCATCGTCAGTTGCGTCTGGCCGAAGAGGCGATGGTGGCGGCCGCAGAAGATCGCGTAGCGCTGCCGCAGGAACGGCGTGCGTGCGAGCTTGTCGACCGGGTTTCGGCAGAGGCTCAGGCCTGCCGTCGCGGTTTTCTGCAGCAGCGACGAGATGATGTCGGACGAGCGCATCACTTCGATCTGCAGATCGACGCGCGGATATTGCCGGTGGAAGTCGGCGAGGAAGAGGTCGTAGACGCCCGATTCGATGCGACTCACCGACAGCAGCCGGATCGAGCCCGTCAGGTCGGCCGCCGCGTCGTCGAGTTCGGTGTCGAGCTGCGAGATCGTGCCGTAGATCTCGCTCGCGATCCGGTATACCTCGGCGCCCGCGTGGGTCGGCTCGAAGTGCGGGCCGCGGCGCTGGATCAGCGTGTGGCCGAGCGTGTCCTCGAGCCGCTTGAGCGCCTGGCTCACGGCCGGCTGCGTGACGTGCAGCCGTGCGGCCGCGCGGCTCACGCTGCGCTCTTGCATGATGACGAGGAACGTGCGCAGCAGGTTCCAGTCGAGGCGGTCGTTCAGGAAGCGGACGGCGGCGGGGCGCATGGCGGCAAGTCTCCGGCGACTGATATTAATAAAAATTATGTTTTAGATAATAAGCCGAAATTTGACTAATAGTTAATGGATGGCGATAAACGGGCTGCGCGCAGCCGCTTGCGCGCGGCGCGGGCGCGAAGCGACGGGCCCGCACGATGTCGAGCGCGCATCCGCCGAATCGCCGGGTGCCGCGCGTGAGCAGAGAGGAGATTCCGCGATGACTGCCCCCCAACCGTCCGCGCGCCAGCCGGTGCGCGCCGCCGGCGCCGCATTCGTCGGCACGATGATCGAGTGGTACGACTTCTACATCTATGCGACTGCCGCCGCGCTCGTGTTCGGCGAGCTGTACTTTCCGTCCGGCGACCCGTTCGTCAGCACGATGGCGTCGTTCGGCACGTTCGCGGTCGGCTTCTTCGCGCGGCCGCTCGGCGGCATCGTGTTCGGCCATCTCGGCGACCGGATCGGCCGCAAGAAGGCGCTGATGACGACGCTCGCGATGATGGGCGTCGCGACCGTCTGCATCGGCCTCTTGCCGAGCCATGCATCGATCGGCATGCTCGCGCCCGTGCTGCTCGTGCTGCTGCGGATCGTGCAGGGCGTCGCGGTCGGCGGCGAGTGGGGCGGCGCGGTGCTGATGGCGGGCGAGCACGCGCCGCCCGGGCGGCGCACGTTCTTCGCGTCGTTCGCGCAGCTCGGCAGCCCGGCGGGGCTCATCCTATCGCTCGTCGCGTTTCGCGCGGTCACGTCGCTCGACAAGGCCGATTTCCTCGCGTGGGGCTGGCGCCTGCCGTTTCTCGCGAGCGCGGTGCTTTTGATCGTCGGGATCGTGATCCGGCTCGGTGTCAACGAATCGCCCGAGTTCGAGGCGGTCAAGCGGACGCGCGCGACCGCGAAGCTGCCGATCGCCGACGTGTTCCGCTCGGCGTCGGGCCTCGTGCTGCTGTGCATCGGCGCGAACACGATCGGCATCGCCGGCGTGTACTTTACGAACACGTTCATGATCGCGTACACGACGCAGCAGCTCGGCATCTCGCGCTCGACGATTCTCGATTGCCTGTTCGCGGTCGCGATCATCCAGTTCGTCGCGCAGCCTGTCGCCGCATGGCTCGCCGAGAAGCTCGGCGGCGCGCGCTTCCTGAAGCTCGCGGCTGTCGCGGCGATGGCGTCGCCGTATCCGATGTTCATGCTCGTGACGAGCGGGCGGCCCGGCGCGATCGTCGTCGGCATCGCGCTCGCGGTCGTGTGCATGGCGGGCTTCTATTCGGTGATCGCGGGCTTCGTGTCCGGCGTGTTCCCGGCGCGCATCCGCTATTCGGCGATCTCGCTGTCGTACCAGGTGTGCGGCGCGCTCGCGGGCGGGCTCACGCCGCTCGTCGGCACGTGGCTCGCGCATCGCCATGCGGGCGCGTGGCTGCCGCTCGCGCTGTTCTATACGTGTCTTGCGGGGCTGTCGCTCGTGAGCATCGTCGCACTGGATGCGCGCCGCTCTGCCCGCGGCGCTTCGGGTAACGAAGTATTGGAGGCGCGCTGACATGACGTTCGCATTCGATCGTCGATCGCCCGCCGTGAACGGCGAGCGACTGTGGCGTTCGCTCGCCGAGATGGCCCGGATCGGCGGGACCGCGAACGGCGGCGTGCGGCGGCTCGCCGCGACCGACGACGACAGGCGCGGCCGCGATCTGTTCGCGCGGTGGTGCCGCGACGCGGGGCTCGCGGTCAGCGTCGACGAGATTGGCAATCTGTTTGCACGCCGCGCGGGCGCGGACGCCGGCGCGCCGCCCGTCCTGATCGGCAGCCACCTCGACACGCAGCCCGAAGGCGGGCGCTTCGACGGCGCGTACGGCGTGCTCGCCGCGCTCGAGGTCGTGCGCAGCCTGAACGACGCGGCGATCGTCACGCGCAAGCCGATCGAGATCGTATCGTGGACCAACGAGGAGGGCGCGCGCTTTGCGCCTGCGATGCTCGGCTCGGCGGTGGCCGCGGGCGTGATGCCGCTAGCCGATGCGCTCGCCGTGCGCGACGCCGCGCAGGCGACGCTTGCCGACGCGCTCGATCGAATCGGCTATCGCGGCGCGCGGCCGGCGGCGCGGCCGGCGATCGATGCGTACTTCGAAGCGCATATCGAGCAGGGGCCGGTGCTCGAGGCGAACGGCACCGAGATCGGCGTCGTGACGGGCGGGCAGGCGATCCGCTGGCTCGACGTGACGATTGCGGGCCAGCCCGCGCATGCGGGAACGACGCCGATCGCGCATCGCCGCGACGCGCTGTTCGGCTTCGCGCAGATCGCGGACGGAATCGAACGGATGCTCGCGGACTTCGCGCCGCACGGGCTCGCGACGATCGGCTGCGTCGGGATTGCGAATGCGTCGCGCAACACGATTGCGGGCGCGGTCGAGTGCACGCTCGATTTGCGCCATCCGGACGATGCGACGCTCGACGAGATGGCGCGCGCGGCGGCCGATGTCTGCGCGCGCATCGCTGCGCGGCGCGGCTTGCGCATCGACGCGTCGACGCACTGGACGAGCCCCGCGACGCCGTTCGATGCGGCTTGTGTCGCGAGCGTCGAGGCTGCGGCCGAGCGCTTCGGATATCGGCACGAACGGATCGTGAGCGGTGCTGGGCACGACGCGATCCATCTCGCGAAGCATTGCCCGAGCGCGATGGTGTTCATTCCGTGCGTCGGCGGGTTGTCGCACAACGAAGCCGAGGATGTGCTGCCCGACGACGCGACGCGCGGCGCGAACGTGCTGCTCGGCGCGGTGCTCGACCGCGCGGGCGTGGCGGATCGGTGAGCGCTGGGTCGCCTGGCGACGAAGCGCGAGACGTCGAACGGGCACGCATCGAAACGGTCGTCGGCCGTCGATGGACATCGATTCGATCGATGTCGATTCGACGATTGCCGAATCGAGGCGCATTCGGACATTGAGCGCCGAACGCCGAATGCCGAATGCCGAATGCCGAACGCCGAACGCCGAACGCCGAACGCCAAACGAGCACACCCCGACCCTGCAACCCAATAACCGATAACGGGCGTCACGCCGCCCGCCCGGCCAAACCGAGGAACGCAAGATGCTCACGTACTTCCACCCCGACCAATCGCTGCATCATCCGCGCACGTACTATTCGCGCGGCCGGATGCGCACGCCGCAGGAGGTGCCCGATCGCGCGGCGCGGCTCGCCGCGGCGGCCCTTGCGATGGGCTTCGCGGTGCGCGAGCCGGTCGACTTCGGCATCGCACCGATCGCGGCCGTGCACGACATGAGCTACCTGCGCTTTCTCGAAACCGCGCATCGCGAATGGAAGACGATGCCCGAGGATTGGGGCGACGAAGTGATGTCGAACATCTTCGTGCGCGAGCCGAACGCGCTGCGCGGCGTGCTCGCGCAGGCGGGCCGCTATCTCGCGGACGGTAGCTGCCCGGTCGGCGCCGACACGTGGCGCGCCGCGTACTGGTCCGCGCAGAGCGCGCTCGCGGCGGCAGCGGCGGTGCGGGACGGCGCGCGCGAAGCGTACGCGCTGTGCCGGCCGCCCGGCCACCATGCGCGCGTCGACGCGGCGGGCGGCTTCTGCTACCTGAACAACGCGGCGATCGCCGCGCAGGCGTTGCGCGCACGCCATCCGCGCGTCGCGATCCTCGACACCGACATGCACCACGGCCAGGGCATCCAGGAGATCTTCTACGCGCGGCATGACGTGCTCTACGTGTCGATCCACGGCGATCCGACGAACTTCTATCCGGCCGTCGCGGGCTTCGACGACGAGCGTGGCGCGGGCGACGGCTACGGCTACAACGTGAATCTGCCGATGCCGCACGGATCGAGCGAAGCGGTGTTCTTCGAGCGCGTCGGCGACGCGCTGCGCGAGTTGCGGCGCTTCGCGCCGGATGCGCTCGTGCTGTCGCTCGGCTTCGACATCTATCGCGACGATCCGCAGTCGCAGGTCGCGGTGACGACGGAGGGCTTCGGCAAGTTAGGAAGCCTGATCGGCGGGATGCGGCTGCCGACCGTCATTGTGCAGGAGGGCGGCTATCACATCGAGAGCCTCGAAGCGAATGCGCGGGCGTTCTTCGGCGGATTCGGCGCGGCGCGCGGCTGACGCGGCGGTGTGGACACGCGCGACACGCGGTGCGCGCGGCGCCGCGCGAAAAGTAACGAAGCAATGGAACGAGCGGCGAGGGAACGACCAGCGGGAAACGGGAAACGGGAAACGGAGAGCGGAGAGCAGGGCGACACGCAACAACGAAACGCAACAACGAAACGCAATAACGAGACGATACAACCAGGCGCAGACGGCGCTCACCCGTGCGCCGCGAGGATCAGCCAGCCGCCGCATGCCGCCGCGACCGCGCCGTATATCGCATAGACGGGCACCTTGAATCGCGCGAGGCACAGCCACGCGATCATGCCCGTTGCCCAGTACGCCGGCTCGACAGGCGTCTTCGCGACGAGGCGCACGGCTGCGATCGCGAGGAACGCGGTGGTGGCCGCGCGCAGCACGCGCATGCCGCCCGCGAATCGCGGATGGAGCTTCAGACGCTCGACGTGCCGCCGCGCGAATATGACGAGGCAGCCGGACGGCACGAACAGCGCGACGGTCGACAGCAGCGCGCCGCGCCAGCCGTCCTCGAGATAGCCGAGAAACGGCACGACGTTCAGAAGCGGCCCGGGCGACACGGGCGACAGCGTGAACGCGAGCATGAAGTCCTGCTCGGTGATGCCCGTCGCGCGCGTGACGAACAGCGACTTCAGCACGGGCAGCGCGGAGAAGCCGCCGCCGAAGAGCGTCATGCTGGCGCCCGCGAGGCGCGGCCAGAGCAGCGACGATTCGTATTCGATCGGCAGCGGCAGCGCGAACAGCGTGATCAGGATCGCCAACGATGCAAGCAGCCGCCATTCCCGCGCGGGCAGCGCGAACCGCAGCCCTTCGTTGCGCCGCCGCCCGCTCGAAAGCCAGCCGACCGCGAACGCGGCGGAGAGGATCGCGACGAACGCAGCCGGGCTGTGCGCGAGCGCGAGCAGCACCGTCGCGAGCGCGGCGATCACGCGTTCCAGCGGCGCGTGCACGAGCGCGCGGACTTGCCTGAACCATGTGAGCCCGATCAGCGCGGCGAGCACCATCCCGAAATGATGCAGCAGCACGGGCGACGCGAGCGTGCGCACGAGCCGCGTCTGATAGAAGATCGCGAAGAGCGTCATCGCGCCGAAGAACGGCAGCACGCTCGCCACGCCGGCGATCCATGCGCCGGTGCGGCCGCGCAGCGCATGGCCGACCTGAACCGCGACGTTGCAGCCGACGGGGCCGGGCATCATCCACGCGAGCGCGACGAGATCGGCGAACGACAGCGGATCGATGCGCCGCTCGTGGTCGACGTAATGCCGCTCGAGTTGCGCCATCATCGCAAGACCGCCCCACGACACGGCGGATACGCCTGCCACGGTCTTGAACAACGCCCACAGCGATTCTCGTTCGCCGCAACACGCGGCTTCCACGCTTGTGATTGTCATGATGGTGTCCAGGTGCGGTCGAGGACGCACTGCGGCCACACGTGCGTCGCACGCTTCATTGTGTACCTGTCAACGCATTTCTTGTATGAGCAAAAACGAGTACGCGCCGCGCGACCACCGCCGGAGGCCGCGGCGCGGGAGGGGGTGCGCTGTTTAGTCGCTGCCGGACGATTGTTTTGCCGTGCTGGCGTTGTCGCGGCGGGCCGCGTGCGCGCCGTCGCCGCCGCAAACGCCGAAGCGCGCGAGAAGGGCCGCAATGCCGTCGGCGGGCACCGGCCGCGAGAACAGGAAGCCTTGCGCCTCGATCCGGCCGAGCGCGGTGAGCCACGCGATCTGCTCTTCCGTCTCCGTTCCTTCGACGACGACCGTGAGCCCGAGCGAACGCGCGAGGTGCACGATCGACGACACCATCACGCAGACGCTGCGGTCGGCCGGGATCGCCTGGATGAACGAGCGGTCGACCTTCAGCGTGTCGACCGAGAAGCGGTGCAGGTACGACAGCGACGAATAACCGGTGCCGAAATCGTCGAGCGCGACGCGGATGCCGAGCTTCTTCAGCGAGACGATCTTTTCCGACACGAGCTCAGGGTATTCCATCATCGCGGTCTCGGTGATCTCGAGCTCGAGGCGGCGCGCCTCGATCCCGGTCTCGACGAGCGCGCGCGAGATCGTGTCGATCAGGTCGCCGCGCCAGAACTGCACGGGCGAAATGTTGACGGCGAGCGTGAGCTTGTCGTGGCCTTCGCTGCGCCAGCGCGCGAGCTGCTCGCACGCGGTGCGGATCACGAAGTCGCCGATCGGAACGATGAGTCCCGTCGATTCGGCGATCGAAATGAATTCGTTCGCGGAGATCACGCCGTGCTCCGGATGATCCCAGCGCACGAGCGCCTCGAAGCCGGTGATGCAGCGGTACGTAAGGTCGATCTTCGGCTGGTAGGCGAGGAAAAGCTGCCCGTCCGACAGCGCGACGCGCAATTGCTGCTCCCAGCGCATCAGGTGATCCGCGCGATGCGACAGGTGCGGCGCGTAGAACTGATAGCAGTTCTTGCCGGCGTCCTTCGCGCTGTACATCGCGAGATCGGCCTTCTTCAGGAGGTCGATCTCGCTTTCGTTCTCGACCGAATGCAGCGCGATGCCGATGCTCGCGTGGAGCACGAACGAGCTGCCGCGCACGTCGAACGGCTCGGCGAACATCCGGACGATCGCCTCCGCGAGGCGCTCGGCGCGCCGCTCGACGTCGTCGCCCTTCACCACGACGACGAACTCGTCGCCGCCGATCCGCGCGAGCGCGCCTTCGTTTATCACCGCGTCTGACAGGCGCGCGGCCGTCATCTGCAGCACGATGTCGCCCGCGTTGTGGCCGAGCGTGTCGTTGACGGTCTTGAAGTTGTCGAGATCGATGAAGAGGATCGCGAGCCGCGACAGGTTTGACGGCAGCGCGACGTCGTTGCGCAGGCTGCGCAGCGTCGCGTAGCGGTTCGCGAGGCCCGTCAGCAGGTCGTATTCGGCGAGCTGCGTCATCTCGCGCTCGCGGCCGAGCAGCTTGCCGATCAGGCCTGTCGCGACGCCGAAGAACGCGAGCATCGCGAGCGTGATGAAGCTCGTCATCAGCAGGTAGACGTTGCGCGTGTGGTGGTAGTCGGCGAGCTCGTCCGCCTGCGACAGGCCGACCATCACGCCGAGCGGATAGCCGTCGAGATGGCGGTACGACACGATGCGCACGATGCCGTCGATCGGATCGACATAGGTGCCCGACGCGCGCTCCGATACCGGGTACACGCCCGATGCCGAGAACGTGCCGGGCGTTTTCTGCGCGGAGCCGGTGCTGCGCGCGAGCACGGCGCCCGTGTCCGAGATCACGGCGATCACGCCGTCCTTGCCGAGCGTCGCGTTGTTGTAGAAGTCGTTCGTGAAGTAGGCCGGATCCTCCGACACGACGACGACCCCGGCGAACGAGCCGTCCGGATGGTTCAGGCGCCGCGTCATCTGCAGCGTCCAGTGGC
The DNA here is from genome assembly GCF_001523835.1 of Burkholderia sp. ABCPW 14. Taxonomy (NCBI): domain Bacteria; kingdom Pseudomonadati; phylum Pseudomonadota; class Betaproteobacteria; order Burkholderiales; family Burkholderiaceae; genus Burkholderia; species Burkholderia sp. ABCPW 14. The sequence goes on from NZ_LOVS01000099.1 coordinate 20,855, forward strand.
GGGACACGCGGCCGAGCACCGGCTTGCTGATGTAGAGCTCGTCGTCGTTGCGCTGCGAGTGCACCTTGAAGTGCTCGCGGTCGGACAGGTCGATCGGCTTCGGATGCGGGTCGGCCGTGTTCGCGAGGAGCCGGCCGCGCGAGTCGAGGAGCGACACCTGGATCAGCGTGTCGCTCGGCACGACGCCCTTTTCGACGGTGCTCGCGAGGTTGAAATGCGTGGGCGACTTCTCGAACTCGTACTTGACGAAGCGGGTGATCTGGTCGACCTGGTGGATCGCCTTGACCGTGTGCTGCTCGAGCGCCGTCGACAGGATCGCGGCCGACGCGGCGGCCTCGCGGTATGCGCTGTCCTTCTCGACGGACAGGCGCGCGATGATCGCCACCCAAAGCAGCGCGAGCGCGAGCGTGCCGAGAAGCGGAATCGCGAACAGCGCGCGGCGGCGGCGCGACCTGCGTGTCGCGCGTACCGACCGCGCGGCGCGGGCGGCATGTGACCGAGACGAACTCATCGGACGAAAAGTGTCCTTGCGCGCATGGGCGATTCGACAGGATAACCGAGTAAACGGGCCGATAAAGAAGACAATAGACGAGGCCCGATATTACTGAATGGTCAGTCTTTAATTTAGCGTGATCGGGATATCGCTAACCGGGCGAGGAGGGGACCGGTCCCGCGCGCGGCCCGCGCGGCCGGGCGAAACAGCGGCTCAGCGCAGCCGGATGCTGCCGTCGACGAGCGTGACGGCGCCGCCCCCGATCCAGATCTTGCCGGCGTCGTCGTAATCGACCGCGATGCGGCCGTCGCGGCCGATCGCCGTGCCCTGGCGCGCGGTGTAGCTGCGGCCGGGACGGCGCCCGGCTTGCGCGAGGAGGCCCGCGATCGCTGCGTTCGCGCTGCCGGTCACGGGGTCTTCGCCCGCGCCGAACGCGTCGCCCGTCATCAGGCAGCGTACTTCGAACGTCGCCGGGCCGCCCGCAGGATGCGGCGCGTAGGCGGCGAGGCCGTCCGCGCCGAGCGCGGCGACGATCGGCGCGAGCGCCGCAAGGTCCGGCGCGAGCGCGAGGCAGCCGGCGGCCGACGCGAGCCGCACGACGAGCCACGGCGCGCCGTTGTCGACCGCTTGCGGCGGCACGTCGAAATCGATCGCGTCGGTGCGCAGCGCGGCCGCGAGCGCCGGCCAGTCGCGCTCGGGCAGCGGCGTCACGCGCGCGGGCGGCGCGGCGAACGCCCAGCGGCCGCCGCGTTTCGCGAGCGCGACGAGTCCCGCGCCGCATTGCTGGACGAGCCGCCCGGGCGTCTTCGGCTGCGCGCCCGCGTCGAGAAACGCGTGCGCGGCGCCGAGCGTCGGGTGGCCCGCGAACGGCAGCTCGCCGCCCGTGGTGAAGATCCGCACGCGGTAATCGGCGGCGGGATCGGTCGGCGCGACGAGAAACGCGGTCTCGGACAGGTTGGTCCAGCGCGCGATCATGCGCATGTCGGCGTCGGAGAGCGCATCCGCGTCGAATACGACGGCGAGCGGATTGCCCTTGAACGGCACCGACGTGAACACGTCGACCTGCTTGAAGCGGACCGTTTCCACGGCGCCCGGAGCGGCCGGCATCGCGTTACGCGACTTCGGCGATCAGTTCGATCTCGACGCACGCGCCGAGCGGGATCTGCGCGACGCCGAACGCCGAGCGCGCATGCTTGCCCGCATCGCCGAACACTTCGGCGATCAGCTCCGACGCGCCGTTCGTCACGATGTGCTGCTCGGTGAAATCGAGTGTCGAGTTGACGAGGCTCATCACCTTGACGATGCGCTTGATCTTGTTCAGGTCGCCCGTGTGCGCATGCAGCGTCGCGAGCAGGTCGATCGCGACCGCGCGCGCCGCCGCCTTGCCTTCTTCGGTCGTGACGTCGTGGCCGAGCTTGCCCGCCCACACCTTGCCGTCCTTCTTCGCGATGTGGCCCGACAGATAGACGGTGTTGCCGCTTTGCGCGCTCATCACGTAGGCGGCGGCGGGCGCACCCGCGACCGGCAGGTCGATGCCGAGATCCTTCAGTTTGTCGTAGACGTTTGCCATCTGATTCTGTCCTCGTGAGTCAATCGTGAATGGGTGAACGAACGAAAAGCGTCACAGACGCTCGCGCAACAGCTTGCCGAGCCGCGCGACGCCTTCTTCGATCTTTTCCGGCGGCACCGTGACGAACGACAGCCGCAGCGTGTTCTTCCGCGGGTCGTTCGCGAAGAACGGCGCGCCCGGCACGAACGCGACGTTGTCCGCGACGGCCGCGTCGAGGAGCTGCATGCTGTCGATCTGCTCGGGCAGCGTCACCCAGATGAACATCCCGCCTTCCGGGCGGTTCCAGCTCACGCCTTCCGGCATGTGCCGCGAAAGCGATGCGAGCATCGCTTCGCACTGCGCGCCGTAGAGCCGGCGGATCGTCGGGATGTGCTCGTCGAGAAAGCCGCCCTGGATCACCTCGTACGCGATGCGCTGCGTGAGCGACGGCGTATGCAGGTCCGTCGCCTGCTTCGCCTGCACGAGCTTGAAGTGCAGTTCCTCGGGCGCAATGATATAGCCGATCCGCAGGCCGGGCGCGAGCACTTTCGAGAACGTGCCGAGATGGACGACGTGATCGGGCGCCATCGACAGCATCGTCGGCAGCGGCTCGCCCGCGTAGTTGAGCGCGCCGTACGGATCGTCCTCGAGCACGGGGAAAGGGCTCGTCTGCGCGAACGCGGCGAGCGCGCGGCGGCGCTCGACGGGGAGCCGGCGGCCCGTCGGATTCTGGAAATTCGGTTGCGCGTACAACAGGCGCGCGTGCTTCGTCAGCTCGGGCGTGAGCGCGTCGGGCATGAGGCCGGCGTCGTCGGTCGGCACCTGCACGTAGGTCGGCTCGAAGAGCGAGAACGACTGCAGCGCGCCGAGATAGGTCGGCGTCTCGACGAGCACGCGGCTTGCCGGATCGATCAGCACCTTGCCGAGCAGATCGAGCGCCTGCTGCGAGCCCGTCGTGACGAGCACCTGCGTCGTGCGCACGCGATAGCGCTCGGCGATCCACTCGCGCAGCGGCAGCAAGCCTTCGGTCGCGCTGTATTGCAGCGCGGCGGCCGGCGAATCGCGCAGCACGCGGTCGGCGGCCTCGCGCATCCGCTCGGCGGGGAACGTCGCGGGCGACGGCAGGCCGCCCGCGAACGAGATGACCTCGGGGCGCTCGGTCACTTTCAGGATCTCGCGGATCGCCGAGCTCGTGAGCTTGCGTGCGCGTTCGGACAGGGCCCAGTGGGGCGGCTTGAGGTCGCTCGGATTCATGGTCTCCTCGGTCGGTATCGTCGGTCGTTCGGATGAAAGGGGCGATTATCGCTCGTCAAATCAGGCGGCGCGCGCCGGTTGCGGCGCGGTGCTCACGGCGGCGCGCCGGCCGAGCACGACGGTCGCGATCACGGCGGCGGCGAAGAGCCACGTCGACGGCGAGACAGTCTCGCCGAAGAAGAGCGCCGAGAACGCGATCGTGAAGAAGATCTGCAGCAGTTGCACCTGGCCGACGCGCGCGGTGCCGCCCATCGCGAGGCCCGCGTACCACGCGAAGAAGCCGATGAACTGCGAGAACAGCGTCACGTAGCCGAACGCGAGCCACACGCGCAGCGACACGGGGCCCGGGTGCGCCGCGTGGTGCGCCCAGGCGAGCCAGCCGACGGGCAGCACGAGGAACGGCGCGGATACGACGAGCGCCCAGCAGATCACCTGCCAGCCGCCGATCTCGCGCGCGAGGCGCGCGCCTTCCGCGTAGCCGAGCGCGCCGATGCCGACCGCGACGAGCATCAGCAGGTCGCCCGGCTGCAGCGTGCCGCCGCCGTCGCGCAACGCGAACGCGACGACGAGCGCGCTGCCCGTCACGGCGCTTGCCCAGAACGCCTTCGACGGCCGCTCGCGCGACAGCCACGCCGCATACAGCGCGACGAGGAGCGACTGCAGCCCGTTGACGACCGCGCCGTGCGCGGCGGGCACGGTCTTCATCGCCCATGCGGAGAACACCGGAAACGCGACGATCACGCCCGCCGACACGACGGCGAGGCTCTTCAATTGCGCGCGGGTCGGCACGCGCTCGCGGCGCAGCCACAGCAGCAGCCCGGCCGGCACCGCGGCGGCGAGCGCGCGTCCGAGCCCGTTCAGCAGCGGATGGAATTCGGTGACGACGATGCGCGTCATCGGCAGCGTCAGGCTGAAGATCATCACGCCGATCAAGCCGAGCAGCATGCCGCGGGTTTCGCGCGAATCCATGAAGTGTCTCCGTCGATATGGGTTGTCGGACATCGGATGAGAGAGCGGGCCGCCGTGCGGCTAGCGCAGCGTGCGCGCGCCCGCGGGCGTGTCGAATTCGGCGGCGAGCGCGGGCGTCTCGCCCGCGTCGAGGTCGATCAGGTGCGCCGCGTTCAGCCAGACGAGTTGCTCGCGCACGGCGTCCGCCTGCGGGTGCGCGCCCTTGAGCGCCCTCAGCGCGACGCCGCCGTGCGGCAGCGTGTCGGCCGGGTGGCGCGCGTCGTTCCACTGGATCAGCGACGGCAGCACGCCGTCGCCCGCGTGCCGCCACGCGGGCAGCGAGCCGTCGTCGGGCACCGTCAGCCGCCAGCCGAAGTCGCCGCGCGTCATCGCCACGGCGCGGGCGATCCGCGCCGGATACTGGCGCTGCCACAGGTCGAGCCGGCGCGGGCGATCGACGCGCGCGACCCAGTGCGCGAGGTACGGGCCCTGTTCGAGGCGCGCGTGCGTCGCCGGATCGTCGAGGCCGAAGAGGCGCGGCCGCGGCTCGCCGTCGGCGGGCGGGGGCGCGTCGGGATCGGGGGCGATCACTTCGAGATACGCGCCGCCCCACAGGCCGAACAGGCGATTGTGCGTGCGCATCGACGGATGCGCGCCGCCGCCCGCGGGCTCCAGGCCGAGCGTGTCGGCGACGTACGCGACGCCTTCTTCAAGCGTGCGCGCGGCGACAACGAGATGATCGAGTTTCAGTGAATGCGCTGCCATCGAACGAAAAGCGAGGAATCGGGACCGGTTTCCCGGCGGACGTGCGCCATTGCGCCGCATCGCCGTCGAAAAAACTGTAATCGCGGCGACCGGCACAGTAACGGTACAATCGCGGCGATACTCTTCGGTACAGTTGGAGGCCCGCGATGTCCACCGTTCCGCTTGCGCAGATCCCCGCGCCGCACGATACCGCGACGCTCACGCTCGTCGACCAGCTCGTGCAGTGGGCGCGCCGCCGGATCGACGAGCGCGTGTTCCGGCCCGGCATGCGGATGCCGTCGATCCGCAAGCTCGCGGTCGACAAGAGCGTGTCGCGCTTCACCGTCGTCGAGGCGTACGAGCGGCTCGTCGCGCAAGGCTATCTCGATTCGCGGCGCGGGTCGGGCTTCTACGTGCGCGAGCGCGCGCCGGGGCCGCGGCCCGTCGCCGGGCCTGAAGGCGGACAGGCGCAGCCGGTGCACAACACGATCGACGTCGTCTGGCTGCTGCGCAACATGCTGCACACGGTCAGCCCGGAAAAGGGGCCGGGACTCGGCTATCTGCCGAGCCGCTGGCTCGACGGCGAGCTGATCACGAGCGCGTTGCGCGCGCTCGGCCGGCAGGCGGGCGCGCAGATGCTCGGCTTCGGCAGCGCGCAGGGCTTCCTGCCGCTGCGTCAGCAGCTACAGACGCGCCTGGCCGAAATCGAGATCGGCGCGACGCCCGAGCAGCTCGTGCTCGTGTCCGGCATCACGCAGGCGATCGACCTGATCTCGCGCCTCTGCGTGCAGCCGGGCGACGCGGTGATCGTCGGCGATCCGGCCTGGTTCCAGATGTTCGGCCGCTTCGCGTCGCAGGGCGCGCGGCTCGTCGGGATGCCGTACACGCCCGACGGCCCCGATCTCGACGCGCTCGAGAACCTCGTGCAGATGTGGCGTCCGAAGATGCTCGTGATCAACTCGGTGCTGCACAATCCGACAGGCACGTCGCTGTCGGCCGCGCAGGCGTTCCGGATCCTGAAGCTCGCCGAGGCGTACGATTTTCTCGTCGTCGAAGACGACGTCTACGGCGACCTGTGCCCGCCGAGCTATCCGGCGACGCGCCTCGCGAGCCTCGACCAGCTGAAGCGCGTGATCTTCCTCGGCAGCTATTCGAAGACGCTCGCGGCGAACCTGCGGGTCGGCTACATCGCGTGCGCGCCGGAGCTTGCGAAAGCGCTGACGGACCAGAAGATGCTCGTCGGGATGACGACGCCCGAGCTCAACGAGCGCGTGCTGTACAAGGTGCTGACGGAAGGGCACTACCGGCGCCACGTCGAGCGGCTGCGCGCGCGGCTCGACGGCGTGCGCGACAAGACCGCGCGGATGCTCGAGCGCACCGGGATGCGGCTCTTCACGATGCCGGCGGCCGGGATGTTCCTGTGGGCCGACACGGGCGTCGATTCGGACGCGCTCGCCGCGGCCGCGCACGAGGAGGGCTTCCTGCTCACGCCGGGCAGCCTGTTTTCGCCGCAGCAGTCGCCGTCGACCTGGACCCGTTTCAACGTCGCGAACTGCGGCGACCCCGCGCTGCCGGCGTTCCTTGGCCGCTATCTCGACAGCGTGAATCGCCGCGCCTCTTGAAACTTCCGCAAGCGCCCCAACTTGGGGCGCGGTCGAGCGTCGCGGGATGCCGCGCGCCGGCTCCTATGGGGTTGTAAATCGAAAACGTCTGTCGTATTGACGCAATCAATGGGTAAATCAAGATGACTCAGCAAACCATGAGCTTTCAGGCAGAGGTCAAGCAACTCCTCCACCTGATGATTCATTCGCTTTACAGCAACAAGGAGATCTTCCTGCGCGAACTCGTGTCGAACGCGTCCGACGCCGCCGACAAGCTCCGTTTCGAGGCGCTGGAAAACAACGCGCTCTATGAGAGCGATCCGAATCTGCGCATCCGCCTGTCGTTCGACAAGGCCGCGCGCACGATCACGATCGACGACAACGGAATCGGCATGAGCCGCGACGAGGCGATCGCGAACCTCGGCACGATCGCGCGCTCGGGCACGAAGGAGTTCTTCTCGAAGCTCTCCGGCGACCAGCAGAAGGACGCGGCCTTGATCGGCCAGTTCGGCGTCGGCTTCTACTCGGGCTTCATCGTCGCGGACAGGATCACGGTCGAGACGCGCCGCGCGGGCCTGCCCGCGTCCGAAGGCGTGCACTGGGAAAGCACGGGCGAGGGCGACTTCTCGGTCGACACGGTCGAGCGCGCCGCGCGCGGCACGACGATCACGCTGCATCTGCGCGAAGGCGAGGACGAGCTCCTGTCGTCGTACCGCCTGAAGTCGATCGTCCAGAAGTATTCGGACCACGTCGCACTGCCGATCCTGATGAAGAAGGAAGAGTGGGATCAGGACAAGGGCGAGATGGTCGAGAAGGACGAGGACGAAACCGTCAACCAGGCGAGCGCGCTCTGGACCCGTTCGAAGAGCGACATCGCCGAAGACCAGTACAAGCAGTTCTACCAGCACCTCGCGCATGATCATCAAGATCCGCTCGCGTGGACGCACAACCGCGTCGAAGGCCGCAGCGAGTACACGCAGCTCCTATACGTGCCGTCGCACGCGCCGTTCGACCTGTGGAACCGCGACTATCGCGGCGGCCTCAAGCTGTACGTGAAGCGCGTGTTCATCATGGACGACGCCGAGCAGCTGCTGCCGCAGTACCTGCGCTTCGTGAAGGGCGTCGTCGACTCGTCGGATCTGCCGCTCAACGTGTCGCGCGAAATCCTGCAGGAAAGCCGCGACGTGAAGGCGATCCGCGAAGGCGTGACGAAGCGCGTGCTGTCGATGCTCGAAGAGCTGGCGAACGCGCAAGACGATGCCGGCCGCGAGAAGTACAAGACGTTCTGGGGCGCGTTCGGCCAGGTGCTGAAGGAAGGCGTCGGCGAGGATCACGCGAATCGCGAGCGCGTCGCGAAGCTCCTGCGCTTCGCGTCGACGCACGGCGACACCGACGTGCAGGACGTGGCGCTCGCCGACTACGTCGCGCGGATGAAGCCCGAGCAGTCGAAGCTCTACTACGTGACGGCCGACACGTGGCAGGCCGCGAAGAACAGCCCGCATCTCGAAGTGTTCCGCAAGAAGGGCGTCGAGGTGCTGCTGCTCACCGACCGCGTCGACGAATGGATGCTGTCGTTCCTGCAGGAGTTCGACGGCAAGGCGCTCGCGAGCGTCGCGCGCGGCGATCTCGATCTCGGCTCGCTGAACGACGAAGAGAAGAAGGCGCAGGAAGAGACGGGCGAGGCGATGAAGCCCGTCGTCGACAAGATGAAGGAAACGCTCGGCGACAAGGTGAAGGACGTGCGCGTCACGTTCCGGCTGACCGATTCGCCGTCGTGCCTCGTCGCCGACGACAACGACATGAGCGGCTACCTGCAGCGGATGCTGAAGGCGGCGGGCCAGAATGCGCCGGCGTTCCAGCCGATCCTCGAGATCAATCCGGAGCATCCGCTCGTCAAGGCGCTGAAGGCCGATGGCGCGGACTTCGGCGACTGGTGCCACCTGCTGTTCGAGCAGGCGCTGCTCGCCGAAGGCGGCGCGCTCGAGGATCCGGCGAGCTTCGTCAAGCGGACCAACGCGCTGTTGCTGTCGCGCGCGGCGTGATGGCGCGGATGCGTTTCGACGCGGCCGGTGCGCACTGGCGCGAGACGCCGCGCCCCGGTGCGTCGAGCGCGCAGAAGGACTGGCTCACGCGCGGCGGCTCGCTGACCGCGCATCTCGCGCGGCTCGGCGGCGTGACGGTGCGCGTGACGCGCGAAGCCGTCGCGACGCCGTGGGCCGACGAGCATGCGGCACTCGCGTGCGTGACGCGCACGCCTGTCTGGGTGCGCGAGGTGGTGCTCGCGGTCGACGGCACGCCGTTCGTGGCCGCGCACAGCATCGCGCCGCTCGCCGCGAGCAAGGGCGTGTGGCAGGCGATGCGGCGGCTGCGCACGCGGCCGCTCGCCGAGCTGCTGTACAGCGATCCCGAAGTGACCCGCTCGGCGCTCGTGAGCCGGCGCGTGATCGCGGGGCATCCGCTCTTCGCGCTGGCGTCGCGCGCGCTCAACCGCGCGCATGCTGCGCAGCACGCGTTCGCCGCGCGCCGCTCGGTGTTCGAGCGGCACGGCGCGCCGCTGATGGTGACCGAGTGCATGCTGCCCGCGCTGTGGCGGCATCTCGACGCGCACGGCGAGCGCCGCGCGCGCGACAGCGAGGCGGCGTGATGTTGCGCGGTTTCCCTCCCGTCGTGTCGCCCGGCACGCATACGCTGATACTCGGCAGCTTTCCCGGCGAGGCGTCGCTCGCGGCCGCCCAGTACTACGCGCATCCGCGCAATCAGTTCTGGCGCTTGCTGGGCACCGTGCTCGGCGAGCCGGATCTGCACGCGCGGCCGTACGAGCAGCGTCTGACGCGCGTGCTCGCGCACGGCTTCGGCATCTGGGACGTGCTCGCCGCATGCCATCGCGAAGGCAGCCTCGATGCGGCGATCCGCAACGCGCGGCCGAACGATTTCGCGCCGCTGTGGGAAGTCGCGCCGAAGCTGAGGAAGGTGTGCTTCAACGGCAAGACGGCGGGGCGCTTCGAGCCGACGATTCGCGCGGCGGGGTTCGATACGCTCGTGCTGCCTTCTTCCAGTCCGGCGAATGCGATGCTGTCGTTCGAGCAGAAGCTGGTTTTCTGGAAGGACATCGCCGCTTGAGATGCTTCGCACGCGGCGCGACGCTCGACCGCGTGTTTCCTGTTCGCCTGCTTCGTCTTCATCGTCTTCATCGTCGTCGTCCGGCGTGTCGCCGCACGCAACGACGCGAGCGAGCGGTTCGCCTATGCGCGCTGCCGCGAATGCTATCCTCTCGTTCGCCCAAACAGCCACATCCGTACGAGATTCATCCATGACCCGATTGATCAAGCGCGCGTCCGCCGAGGCGCGCGCGTCCCAGCGCGGCAAGCCGTCTTCCTATAACGGCTCCGACAAGCTCAAACCGACACGCACGAAGCGCAGCCGCGCCGAGTTCGACGACGAAGTCGACGGCGTCGCCGTCCTCGACGCGCCGCGCAAGCCGCGCTTCGCGCCCGTCACGTTTTCCGAAGAGCGCGGCGTGCGCTATCTGCATTTCGGCACCGAGTGGGTGCAAGGCGCGATGCGCCTGTCGAAGCCTTATCACATCGAGCTCGAGTACGCGCAGCAGATGATGGCGTGGCTGCTCTTCCTCGAAACGCCGAAACGCATCGTCCAGCTGGGCCTCGGCACCGGCGCGCTGACGAAGTTCGCGCATCGCTACCTGCCGCGCGCACACGTCGAGGCGGTCGAGCTGAATCCGGCCGTGATCGTCGCCGCGCGCTCGATGTTCGAGCTGCCGTTCGACGACGCGCGTCTGGCCGTCCACGAAGCGCACGCGTGGGATTTCGTCAATGATCCGAAGAATCGCGGCACGATCGGCGCGCTGCAGATCGACCTGTATGACGCGACCGCGCGCGGCCCGGTGCTCGACAGCGTCGCGTTCTATCGCGCGGTGCGCGGATGTCTCGCCGACGCGGGCATCGCGACGATCAATCTGTTCGGCGACCATCCGAGCTTCGTGCGCAACATGAAGCATCTGAACGCCGCATTCGGGCAGCGCGTGATCGCGCTGCCCGAAGTGCACGACGGCAACCGGATCGCGCTCGCATTCTCCGGCCCGCCGCTGTCGACGTCGTTCGCACAGCTGACCGAGCGCGCGAAGATGATCGAAGCCGAGCTGCGCCTGCCCGCGCGCTCGTGGGTGAAAGGATTGAAAGCGTCGTTCGGCGAGCGCGCCGACGTTTTCACGATCTGACGTCGAAGCAGCCGCTCGCGCCGCCGCCGGATGGACGGGCGGCGGCGCGCGCCGGCTTCGGGTTCGCCCTCGTATGACCGGGCATTTCCGACTTTTATACTGACTGACGCCAGGGGAGGCGCGGCTTACCCGTCGTGTCGTTCCTCTCGCACCGCCGTACCCGTTCAGAACATATCAATAACCGGGATGTGAAGAGGAGACGTCATGGCGCACGATGCCGACGCCAGCCGCGCCGCGAAACGCTGGCTCTGGCTGCTGGTCCTGCCGCTCGTTGCGATGGTCTGGGTGCCGTCGTACAACAAGATCGAACCGCAATGGTTCGGATTCCCATTTTTCTACTGGTACCAGCTGCTGTGGGTGTTCATTAGCGCGGTGATCACGGCGTTCGTCTACTTCAAGACGAAGAACTGCTGGAAGGGCGTCCCGCGGGGAGACGGCAAATGAATCTGACCGCGACCTTCGTCTTCGTGCTGTTCTTCGTCGGCGTGACGATCATGGGCTTTCTCGCCGCGAACTGGCGGCGCGGCAATCTCGCGCACCTCGACGAATGGGGACTCGGCGGCCGGCGCTTCGGCACGATCGTCACGTGGTTCCTGCTGGGCGGCGACCTCTATACCGCGTACACGTTCGTCGCCGTGCCGGCGCTCGTGTTCGGCGCGGGCGCGATGGGCTTCTTCGCGCTGCCGTACACGATCCTCATCTATCCGTTCGCGTTCGTCGTGTTCCCGAAACTCTGGAGCATCGCGAAGCGCCACGGCTACGTGACGGCCGCCGACTTCGTCAGCGCCCGCTACGGCAGCCGCTCGCTCGCGCTCGCCGTCGCGGTGACGGGCATCGTCGCGACGATGCCGTACATCGCGCTGCAACTCGTCGGCATCGAGGTCGTGATCGGCGGGCTCGGCTTCGACACCAAGGGCTTCGTCGGCGACCTGCCGCTCATCATCGCATTCGCGATCCTCGCCGCGTACACGTACACGTCGGGCCTGCGCGCGCCCGCGATGATCGCGATCGTCAAGGACATCCTGATCTACATCACGATCGCCGCGGCCGTGATCGTGATTCCGGCGAAGCTCGGCGGCTTCGGGCACATCTTCGGCGCGGTGCCGCCCGCGAAGCTGCTGCTGAGGGCGCCCGACGTATCGAGCCTGAACGGCTTCAGCGCGTACACGACGCTCGCGATCGGCTCGGCGCTCGCGCTGTTCCTGTATCCGCATTCGGTGACGGCGATCCTGTCGTCATCGTCGGGCAACACGATCCGGCGCAACATGGCGATGCTGCCCGCGTACTCGTTCGTGCTCGGCCTGCTCGCGCTGCTCGGCTACATGGCGCTCGCGTCGGGCGTGAAGGACATGCCGGAATACGCGCCGTACTTCAAGGCGTTCGGGCCGAACTTCGCGGTGCCGGCATTGTTCCTGCACTTCTTCCCATCGTGGTTCGTCGGCGTCGCGTTCGCCGCGATCGGGATCGGCGCGCTCGTGCCGGCCGCGATCATGTCGATCGCGGCCTCGAACCTCTACACGCGCAACATCCACCGCGAATTCGTCAATCGCAACATGACGCACGATCAGGAGACGAACGTCGCGAAGCTCGTGTCGCTGATCGTGAAAGTCGGCGCGGTCGCGTTCATTCTCGGGCTGCCGCTCACGTACGCGATCCAGCTACAGTTGCTCGGCGGGATCTGGATCATCCAGACGCTGCCCGCGATCGTGCTCGGCCTCTACACGCGCGTGCTCGACTATCGCGGGCTGCTGCTCGGCTGGGTGGCCGGGCTCGTTTGCGGCACGTGGATGGCGATTTCGCTGAAGCTCGCGAGCTCGATCTTCACGATCCATCTGTTCGGCCATGCGATTCCGGGCTACGCGGCCGTCTGGTCGCTGCTCGTGAATTTCGCCGTGTCGATCGTCGTCAGCGTGCTCGTTCGCGTGTTCGGGATGACGCATGCGGAAGACCGCACGCGGCCGGAGGATTATCTCGACGTCGTCGAGAGTTGACGCGCGGTTTCATATCGACCGGAAGCGAAAGTGAAAACGCCCGCGGCGCGTCTTGCGCCGCGGGCGTCGTCCGTTCGTCGACCGCGAGAAGCTTCGGCTTCCGAAGCGCTCACTTCTTCATGTTCGGGTCTTCGACGTTGATCATCCAGTGCACGCCGAACTTGTCGCGCAGCATGCCGAAGCCGAGCGCCCAGAACGTCTTCTCGAACGGCATCGTCACTGCGCCGCCGCCCGCGAGCAGCGCGTCGAAGATCTTCTTGGCCTCGTCGACGGTCTTCGGATCGATCGACAGCGAGTAGCCGTCGTGCACCTGCTGCGTGCCCGCCTTGCAGTCGCCGTCCGAGCACATCAGCACCGAGTCGCCGATCTGGAAATTCGCATGCATCACCTTGTCGGCCATCTCGGGCGGCATCGGCCGCTCGGGATTCGGCGGCGCCTCGCTGTAGCGTACGAGGAAATTCACCTTCGCGCCGAGCGCGTCGCCGTAGAACTTCAGTGCCTCGTCGCAGCGGCCGCCGAAAAACAGATACGGTTGTACTTGCATCGTCGTCTCCTTGATCTTGGGCTGGGATCGGGCGCAACGGCGCCCGTGCGGACGATTGTAGTGCGTCCGGGTGACAGTAACGGGAAGATTGAAAGGGGCCGCAACGAGCGGGCCAGGAAGGCGCGTGGGAGAAGGGCGGCGATCGAACCGCACCCCGGAAATCAGCGCCGACAGCGGGCGATGGGTGGGCAATCGGCGGGCAATCGAATGCTCGATGCCGCTCGATGCCGCTCGGCGATGCTGGACGCCGCTTCGCAGAACGACGCCCGTCGATTCAGGCATCCGAAAAAAGGTGCCGGCGCCGAACCGCGCGGCGGGCGCACGTCGACGACGCCCGCTCGCCGCGAATCGGCGCCCGCTTGCGTCAGCGCAGCGCCTCGATCATCTTCTCGAGCTTCACCGCGTCGGCCGAGAACAGGCGAATGCCTTCGGCGAGCTTCTCGGTCGCCATCGCGTCGTCGTTCAACTGAAAGCGGAACGACGACTCGTCGATTGCGACGCGCTCGAGCGGCGCGTCCTTCGCCGTGTCCGGCGACAGCTTGCGCGCGACCGTCTCGGTGCTGTCCTGCAGCTTTTGCAGCAGATCGGGGCTGATCGTCAGCAGGTCGCAGCCGGCGAGCTCGGTGATCTGGCTCGTCGTGCGGAAGCTCGCGCCCATCACTTCGGTTTTATAGCCGAAGTGCTTGTAGTACGTGTAGATGCCGCGCACCGACTCGACGCCCGGATCGTTCGCGCCGCCGTTCTTCGCCTCGTCCCACTCGGCGCCGGCCCGCTTCTTGTACCAGTCGTAGATCCGGCCGACGAACGGCGAGATCAGTTGCGCGCCCGCTTCCGCGCACGCGGCCGCCTGCACGAGCGAGAACAGCAGCGTCATGTTGCAGCGGATGCCTTCGCGTTGCAGCACTTCGGCCGCGCGAATGCCTTCCCACGTCGACGCGAGCTTGATCAGCACGCGCTCGCGGCCGATGCCCGCTGCTTCGTAGAGCTTGATGATCTCGCGGCCCTTGTCGATCGAGCGCTGCGTGTCGAACGACAGGCGCGCGTCGACTTCGGTCGATACGCGGCCCGGGATCAGCTTCAGGATCTCGGTGCCGAACGCGATCAGCAGACGGTCGATGATGAAGCCGACGGATTCGCCCGCGTGATCGCGGACCGTTTTCTCGAGGATCGGCCGATAGGCGTCCTTCTGGACGGCCTTGAGGATCAGCGACGGGTTCGTCGTCGCGTCCTGCGGCTTGTATTGCGCGAGTTGCTGGAAGTCGCCCGTGTCGGCGACGACGGTCGTGTACTGCTTGAGCTGGTCGAGTGCGGTAGTCATGACGAGTCGAGAGCGAGGCGCGGCGCGCCGGTTCGGTGAAGACGACCGCGCGGCGGGGCGCGGGGCGATGCAGGGCGGCGCGCGCTGCGCGCGGCCGCCGGACCCTCCATTTTAGGCCGGTTCCGGGAACCGGGTGCCGAACGATGGGATCGACGCGCGTCAGGCGGCGCGGCGCGCGTTCAGGATCGCCTGCGTGAGCACGCCCGCGACGAGGCCCCAGAACGCCGAGCCGATCGACAGCAGCGTGAGGCCCGACGCCGTCACCATGAACGTGACGAGCGCCGCCTCGCGCTGGCGGGCGTCCTGCATCGCGTTGGTCAGGCCGCTCATGATCGAGCCGAACAGCGCGAGCGCGGCGACCGACACGACGAGCGCCTTCGGCAGCGCGCCGAACAGCGCGGCGATCGTCGCGCCGAACACGCCCGCGACGAGATAGAACACGCCGCACCAGACGGCCGCCGTGTAGCGCTTCTCGCGATCGTCGTGCGCTTCGGGGCCGGTGCAGATCGCGGCCGTGATCGCCGCGAGGTTGACCCCGTGCGAGCCGAACGGCGCGAGCACGAGCGACGCGATGCCCGTCGTCGCGATGAGCGGCGACGACGGCGTCCGATAGCCGTCCGCGCGCAGCACCGCGATGCCGGGCACGTTCTGCGACGCCATCGCGACGACGAAGAGCGGAATGCCGATGCTCACGATCGCCGACAGCGAGAACGACGGCATCGTGAACACGGGCCGCGCGAGCGCGACGTGAAAGCGGCTGAAGTCGAGCAGGCCGAGCGCGCCCGCGACTGCGGCGCCGCGCGCTTCACGATCAGGTACGTGAAGAACATCGCGAGCACGAGCGCGGTCTGGAACTGCGCGGCGCGGAAGATCTCGATGCCGATCTCGAACAGGATGCCGGCGAGCAGCGCGGCGGCGATGCCGGACGGGATCTTGCGCATCAGCGTGTCAAACAGGCCGCTCGCACCGACCGCGGCGAGCAGCAGCGCGCAGACGACGAACGCGCCGATCGCGTCCGCATACGCGACGCCCGGCAGCGACGCGACGAGGAGCGCCGCGCCGGGCGTCGACCACGCGACGACGATCGGCGCGCGATATCGCATTGATAGCCCGATCGTCGTCACGGCCATTCCGATCGACAGCGCCCAGATCCACGACGAGATCTGCGCATCGGTCAGATGCGCGGCGCGGCCCGCCTGGAACATCAGCACGAGCGAGCTCGTATAGCCTGTCATCATCGCGACGAAGCCCGCGACGAGCGCGGACGCCGACGTGTCGGCGAAAAAGCTCGGCCGCGCGACGGCGGGCGACAGGTTGGAGGCGGGCGGCTGACTGCTCATCGGTGGAACGTTGGGTTGGAAGCGTTGGATGCGTCGAAAGATTCGGGAGACGGCGGGCGCGTCACTTGCTGAGCGCGCGCATTGCGGATTCGAGGCCCGCGAGCGTGAGCGAATACATCCGGTCGCCGAGCACGTCGCGGATGATCGAGATCGACTGCCGGTATTCCCACAGGCGCTCGGGCTCGGGATTGAGCCACGCGTGATGCGGGAACTGATCGGCGAGACGGCGCAGCCACACGGCGCCCGCCTCGGGATTGTTGTATTCGACCGAGCCGCCCGGCTGCAGCACCTCGTACGGGCTCATCGTCGCGTCGCCGACGAAGATCAGCTTGTAGTCGGGCGTGAACTTGTGCAGCACGTCCCAGGTCGGCGTGCGCTCGGAGTGGCGACGGCGGTTGTTCTTCCACAGATGGTCGTACACGCAGTTGTGGAAGTAGTAGAACTCGAGGTGCTTGAATTCGGCCTTCGCGGCGGAGAAGAGCTCCTCGGTGCGCTTGATGTGGTCGTCCATCGAGCCGCCGACGTCGAGCAGCATCAGCACCTTCACGTTGTTGTGGCGCTCGGGCACCATCCTGATGTCGAGCCAGCCGGCGTTCGCGGCGGTGCTGCGGATCGTGTCGGGCAGATCGAGCTCCTCGGCCGCGCCTTCGCGCGCGAAGCGCCGCAGCCGCCGCAATGCGACCTTGATGTTGCGCGTGCCGATCTCGACCGAGTCGTCGTAGTCGCGATAGGCGCGCGCCTCCCACACCTTGACCGCGGTGCGGTTGCCGTTCGACGGCCCGCCGATCCGGATGCCCTCCGGGTTGTAGCCGCCGTGCCCGAACGGCGATGCGCCGCCCGTGCCGATCCACTTGTTGCCGCCTTCGTGGCGCGCCTTCTGCTCGTCGAGCAGTTGCTTCAGGCGCTCCATCAGCTTGTCGGGGCCGCCGAGCGACTGGATCTGCGCTTTCTCGTCGGGCGTGAGCTCGCGCTGCAGGCGTTTTTCGAGCCAGTCGAGCGGGATGTCGAACGCGTCCGCGGGCAGCGCCGACACGCCGTGGAAGTACGCGCCGAACGCCTTGTCGAACTTGTCGAAGTACTGCTCGTCCTTCACGAGCGTCATCCGCGCGAGATAGTAGAACGCGTCGAGCGACGGCTCGATCACCTGCGCCTTCAGCGCCTCCAGCAGCGTCAGGTATTCCTTGACCGACACCGGCAGCTTCGCGGCGCGCAGCGAATAGAAGAAATCGATCAGCATGGGCGGGCCCTCGCGCAATCATGGCGAGCCGGGCGGCGCTCGAGCGTCGTGTGCTCGAGCGCGGGCGTGACGGATGGGGGCCGGCGGCTCATCTCGCGTGTCTCCTCGCAGCTCCGGCGAGCCTAGCGGTTGTGGCGGTTCATGTAGACGAGCCGCTCGAACAGGCTCACGTCCTGCTCGTTCTTGAGCAGCGCGCCCGCGAGCGGCGGCACGATCTGCTTCTGATCCTTCGAGCGCAGCGCGTCGGGCGGAATGTCTTCGGCGAGAAGGAGCTTCAGCCAGTCGAGCAGCTCGGAGGTCGACGGCTTCTTCTTCAGCCCCGACACGCCTCGCAGCTCGAAGAAGCTCCCGAGCGCCGCGCGCAGCAGGTCCTGCTTGATGCCGGGGTAGTGAACCTCGACGATCTTCTGCATCGTCGACGGATCGGGGAACTGGATGTAGTGGAAGAAGCAGCGGCGCAGGAACGCGTCGGGCAGCTCCTTCTCGTTGTTCGACGTGATGATGACGAGCGGGCGGTGCTGCGCACGCACGGTCTCGCGCGTCTCGTACACGTGGAACTCCATTCGGTCGAGCTCGCGCAGCAGGTCGTTCGGGAACTCGATGTCGGCCTTGTCGATCTCGTCGATCAGCAGCACGCTCGGCCGCTCGGCGTCGAACGCCTGCCACAGCACACCCTTCACGATGTAGTTCGCGATGTCCTTCACGCGCTCGTCGCCGAGCTGCGAATCGCGCAGGCGCGACACCGCATCGTATTCGTAGAGGCCTTGCTGCGCCTTCGTCGTCGACTTGATGTGCCACTGCAGGAGCGGCATGTCGAGCGCCGCGGCGACTTCCTCGGCGAGCATGGTCTTGCCCGTGCCGGGCTCGCCCTTGATGAGGAGCGGGCGTTGCAGCGTGAGGGCGGCGTTGACGGCGAGCTTCAGATCGTCTGTCGCGACGTATTGCGAGGAACCTTCGAAACGCATGGCGGCGGGCTTCCGGCGAAAAAAACCCAGTATAAGTCAGAAGCGCCGACGGCCTCGCGCGGCCGGTGTATCGTGCGGGGCGCATTCGGGGGGGCGCATGGTGGACGCATTCCCCGACGACGCGGTACAATCTGGCCGTTTTTTTGGCCTGCGTGGCGGCCTCACAAGTATAACGGCGGCATGACGGCGCCGGCCGTTGCCTTTGCGGGCGCCAGTTTCCCCTCAAGCTAGGTTACAAGAGCTATGAACAAATTCGTCGGCAAACATGTCGCTGCCACAGTGCTTGCGGCGCTCGCGGCGCTATCCGCCAGTGCGCAGGCGGCCGGTGTGGTCGGCAACCCGAAGGACGGGGCGAGCAAGGCTGCGATGTGCATCGGCTGTCACGGCATCGAAGGCTACCGTGTCGCCTACCCGGAGGTCTACCGGGTTCCGCTCCTCGGCGGCCAGAACCAGGTTTATCTCGAGAACGCGCTGAAGGCCTACCGGAAGAAGGATCGCCATTTCCCGTCGATGAACGCGATCGCCGATTCGCTGACGGATCAGGACGTCGCCGATCTCGCGGCCTACTACGCCGCGCAAAAGCCCGATTCGAAGAACAATCCCTACAAGTAAGCTCGCGCTTGCTGATCTCAGCACCGGGATAGGAGCATCCATGAAGAAGCCTCAGACGGCACTCAAGACGGCGGCGGCGCTCGCGCTCGCAGCCGGCTTCGCGATCGGCACCGCGCATGCGGCGGACGTCGCGAAGGGCAAGGACCTCGTCGAGTCGCACAACTGCGCGGCCTGCCACGGCGCGAAGCTCGACAATCCGATCAACGCCGAATATCCGCGCCTCGCGGGCCAGCACGCCGATTACCTGGTCTGGGCGATGCGCCAGTATCAGATGGGCCTGACGAACCCGCTCCTCGGTCGCAACAACGCGATCATGCAGGCACAGGTGCAGAGCTTGTCGGTCGCCGACATGAAGGATATCGCCGCGTACCTCGAATCGCTGCAAGGCAGCCTCGTGTTCAAGAAGTAACGGACATGTCGGGCATCGCGTGCGGCCGCTTGTGCGGCGCGCGCCGAAAGTACCCCGCCTCGCGCGGGGTTTTTTTTGTCCGGCCGGGGGCGTGCGTTCGTTTGCGGCGCGCAACGGGGCGGCTCGTGGGGCGTGGCCTTCGCTGCGCCGATTGGTGGGGAGAAGCGGCGCACGGACGGCGAATTCACGCGCTGCGGCGAGTCGTGCGTCGCGGCCCGTCGTTGGTCGCCGGTTGGCGCCGGCCTTTGCATCTATGGCAAGCGTGCCTGCCGTGCGTGCTCGCCCGTCGCTTCGACAATCGCAGCGACGCAGCGACGCGAGGACATAGCGGCGCGACGACGCCGGGCCGCGCGGCTTCAGCCGCGCGAAGCGCGCTGCAGGATCCGTTGTAGATAGGCATCGGAATCGGGCGGCGTATTCGTGCGCTGCGCTTCCCAGATCGTCTCGCGGAGACACTCCATGATCGCGTGCTGCGCGTCGTGCGCGGAATCGAAGCGCGCGGCGAGCTTCTCGTGCGCGGCCCGGATGCCGGGCGGCTGGTCGATCGACAACTGCTCGCTGATCGCGAGATGCATCGACAGATGCAGGAACGGATTCGTGCGTCCCTCGTCGGGCGTGTAATCGTGCGCGGTCGAACGCTCGGCGTCCTCGAGTTCCGCATGGTATTCGGGATGCTCGACGATCCAGTCGGCCGCGATCGCTTCGAGCGGCGTGAGGATCTCGCCCGAACGCTGCTTGCGCCAGGTGTCGATGAAGAAGCGACGCACGTCGTCGCGGCTCGGATTGAACATGATGGAGTGCGGGGTTGCGTGTGGCGGGCCGTCGCGGCCGCGCGAATGCGCATTTTACGCCGGCTGCGGCGGGGCTGCCGAATGCGCGTCCGGCACGCGCGCGGCGAGCGACAGGGCCAGCGCCGGAAACGGAAGAGCCGCGGCGCGGCTCGCCCGCGTGTGTTGCCGCGCGCCCGAAGCAGCACGGCGGCTGGCGGATGCCGGCGTGCGGCGATGCGTTTCCTGCTCGATCGTCATTCCGGGCGGGCTGCGCTTGCCGCGGTGTGCGGCGCGAGTGGCGCAGGCTTCGGCATAAACACCGCTTATGCGGTTGCCCGGAGCTCGTTAGAATCGAGCGCTTTTACTATTCCTTTTCCACCATGAGATCCGCCGCCGGAGCACCATCCGCCGCGTTGCGCGGCGCGCTGTACGTCGCGTTGGGTGATGGTGAATCTGTCGATCAGGTCGATCAGGTCGATCAGGTCGAGTAGGTCGAGTAGGTCGAGTAGGTCGAGTAGGTCGAGTAGGTCGAGTAGGTCGAGTAGGTCGAGCAGGTCGAGCAGGTTGAGCAGGTCGATCGGGGCGACGCAGCGATCAGGGACGCGCGATACGGGCGGCCGCGAGGCCGGCGTTCGCCGCCGCTGACCGGATTACGCGAAGCTCGGAGCAGGCGGCGGAAAATCGACGCAGCATGCTGTCGTTTTCGATGTGGCGGCGATGGCGTCAACGTACTCGAGACGGCCACGAACGGGATCGCATGAAGCACGCGGTCGTGCGGCGCGCGTCCTGCTCGACGGTTCGACGGCTCAAAGGCTCAAAGGCTCAAAAGCTCAAAAGCTCAAAAGCTCAAAAGCTCAAAAGCTCAAAAGCTCAAAAGCTCAAAAGCTCGAAACGGATGAAGGGGTGAGAACGACCGAAGGAATGGCCGCGTCGCGTGCAGACGGCTCTAACGCATCGCTGCATCCATGGCTGGCACAACAGCTGCGTCGACGGCATCCGCACGCGCACGAAGCGATTCACACCGGCCGCGCGCAGCTTTGCACGCGGCCCGCTCCGTCACTGCACCGGCGCGGGCGTTTTCGGCTTGTATTCGCAAAGCGGCTCGATCGCGCAATGCCAGCACTCGGGCCGCCGCGCCTTGCATACGTAGCGTCCGTGCAGGATCAGCCAGTGATGCGCATCGTGCAGGAATTCCTTTGGCGTGAACTTCTCGAGCGCGGCTTCGACCGCGCGCACGTCCTTGCCGGGCGCGAGCCCCGTGCGGTTCGCAACGCGGAAGATGTGCGTATCGACGGCGATCGTCGGCTGGCCGAACGCGGTGTTGAGCACGACGTTCGCGGTCTTGCGGCCGACGCCCGGCAGGCTCTCGAGCGCTTCGCGGTCAGCGGGCACTTCGCCGTCATAGCGCTCGAGCAGGATCCGGCATGCCGCGACGACGTTCTTCGCCTTCGTCCGATAGAGGCCGATCGTCTTGATGTAGTCGGCGATGCCTTCCTCGCCGAGCGCAACGATCTTCTTCGGCGTGTTCGCGACCGGGAACATCTTGCGCATCGCCTTGTTGACCGATACGTCGGTCGCCTGCGCCGACAGCATCACCGCGATCAGCAGTTCGAACGGCGTCGTGTATTCGAGCTCGGTCGTCGGATGCGGGTTGAGGCTATGCAGCGTTTCGAAGATCGCGCGTCGTTTGTTGGCGTTCATGCGGTTATGGCTTCGGTTTCGAGGTCGGCGATGCGTCGCCCGCGGCATCCGAAGCGTCGGCGGCGTCCGGCTTGTCGCTGGCGTCGCGCGGCTCGGCGAGACGGCGACGGCGTGCTTCGGCCGCGTCGATCTGCGCCTGCACCGCGGCGCTCACGCCATCGGTGTTCTTCGGGCCCGCGCCCTGTGCGGCGAGCTCTTCCTTCTTCTTGCGGGCGCGCTCGAGCGCCGCCGCGATGATCGCGCGCTTCTTCGCTTCCGGATCGTCGTCGGTGGGCTTGGCAGGCGCGGGGGCCGCGGGGGCGGCCGCCGCGGCGCTCGCCGCTCGCCGCGCCGCCGCGCGCGCT
This sequence comes from Burkholderia sp. ABCPW 14, assembly GCF_001523835.1. Classification (NCBI taxonomy): domain Bacteria; kingdom Pseudomonadati; phylum Pseudomonadota; class Betaproteobacteria; order Burkholderiales; family Burkholderiaceae; genus Burkholderia; species Burkholderia sp. ABCPW 14. Next base: position 42,909 of record NZ_LOVS01000099.1, read on the forward strand.
TCGGCCGCTTCGCGCTCGCGCTTCTGGCGCGCGAGGCGTGCGTCGTGCCGCGTGCGCGCGGCGTCCGCCTGCTGTTGCGACCACGCGTCCCAGCCGGTCGTCTCGCCGGTGACGGGTATCATCGCGATGCAGTCGACGGGGCAGGGCGGCACGCACAGGTCGCAGCCGGTGCAGAGCTCGGCGACGATCGTGTGCATTTGTTTCGGTGCCCCGACGATCGCGTCGACGGGGCACGCCTGCATGCACAGCGTGCAGCCGATGCACAGCTGCTCGTCGATGAACGCGACGGGGCGCGGGCGCTCGACGCCGTGCTCCGGATTGAGCGGAATCACGGGCTTGCCGAGCAGCTTCGCGAGGCGCGCGACGCCTTCGACGCCACCCGGCGGGCATTGGTCGTAGCCGGCGGTGCCGGCCGCGATCGCCTCCGCGTACGGACGGCAGCCGTCGTAGCCGCACTTCGTGCATTGCGTCTGAGGCAGCAGATCTTCGATGCGATCCGCGAGGGTCTTGGAATCGGTCACGGTGACTACGTGGGGAGGCGCGCGGGCGCGGCATGGCGGCCGGGCGTTCGAATGCGGCCAGGATCTTTCTCGAAAGAACAATTATCGCCGATTTTTCGCATTGCGCTTAACAACGCATGTGCCATAATCAAAACGCTTTTTCGCGTGACTATAGCAGGGTGTCCCTTAACGACGGCGCGCCCGTTCACGCTGCTGGCGATCGACGCAGGGCCGGCGGCGCGAGCCGGACTACGCGGCTCACATAGCAAAACGCCACTATGAATCAGCCAAAAATCAAAAGAGACCCAGAGGGAACCCGGCGCCGGATCCTGCTCGCGGCGGCCGACGAGTTCGCGACAGGGGGGCTGTTCGGTGCGCGAGTCGACCAGATCGCACGCCGTGCCGAGACCAACGAGCGCATGCTCTATTACTACTTCGGCAGCAAGGAGCAGTTGTTCACCGCGGTGCTCGAATACGCGTTCTCCGCGCTGACGGAGGCCGAGCGGGCTATCGATCTCGAGGGCGTCGCGCCCGTCGAGGCGATCACGCGGCTCGCGCATTTCGTGTGGGACTATTACCGCGATCATCCCGATCTGCTGCGTCTTCTCAACAACGAGAACCTGCATGAGGCGCGCTATCTGCAGAAATCGACGCGCATCCGCGAGATGATCTCGCCGATCGTCGCGACGATCGACGGCGTGCTCGAACGCGGCCAGAAGGCGGGGCTCTTTCGCACGGACATCGATCCGCTGCGCTTTTACGTGACGCTGTCGGGGCTCGGCTACTACATGGTGTCGAACCGCTTCACGCTCGCGGCGACGTTCGGCCGCGATTTCAGCACGCCCGGCGAGCGTACCGAGATGATCAAGATGAACACCGAGCTGCTGCTCGCGTATCTGCTCAGGCGTTGAGCCGGGCAGGGCGCCCGGCCGGTTTCGGTTTTTCGCCACGCTCGTTCGTCGAGCCGCCGATAAACATTGCGCGCCGCTCGCGCTTGACGGCGCGAAGCGGCGCGCAATTCGGCGACGAGCGGCGGACCGGTGTCAGGCAGCCTTGCGAGAGCGCGGCATGCGCGTTGCCGCGACCTTCGCCGCGGTGCGCTTCGCGGCGGCCGGCTTTGCCGTGCGCGCTTTCGCCGCCGGGCGCTTCGTGGCCGCCAGCCGGAGCGTCGCCGTCGCCGCCGTCGCGGGCGCGGGCGCGGCGCTCGCCGTCTCGCTGCCCGACGTCGACTCGCTCGGCGTGGCCGGCGAAGCCGGCGTGCGCTTGGCTTGCGGCGTTGGCTCCTTCGGCTGCGACGCGTGCTCGCGGATGAAGTCGCGCAACTGCGGATAGATGATCGTGCGCCAGCGGCGGCCCGAGAAGATGCCGTAGTGGCCGCATTTCTCGGCGGTGAGGCTGCGGCGGTGCGCCTGCGGAATGCCCGTGCACAGCTCGTGCGCGACGTGCGTCTGACCGCTGCCCGAGATGTCGTCGAGCTCGCCTTCGATCGTCATCAGCGCGGTCGAATGGATGTCGGTCGGCTTCACGCGTTCGCCGTGGATGTCCCACGTGCCTTCGGCGAGACGGAATTCCTGGAACACGATGCGGATCGTGTCCAGATAATATTCGGCCGCCATGTCGAGCACCGCGTTGTATTCGTCGTAGAAGCGGCGGTGCGCTTCGGCGTCTTCCTCGTCGCCGCGCAGCAGGCTCTGGTAGAAGTCCCAGTGCGATTGCGCGTGGCGCTCCGGATTCATCGCGACGAAGCCCGTGTGCTGCAGGAAGCCCGGATAGACCTTGCGGCCTTCGCCCGGATAGTTCGCGGGCACATTGTGGATCACGTTGTTCTCGAACCACGAATGCGAGCGGTTCGTCGCAAGCGAATTCACCGATGTCGGGCTCTTCCGCGCGTCGATCGGACCGCCCATCATCGTCATCGTGAGCGGCGTGTCCTCGCCGCGGCTCGCCATCAGCGAGATCGCCGCGAGCACGGGCACGGTCGGCTGGCATACCGAGATCACGTGCAGGTTGCGCGCGCCGATATGTCGGATGAATGCCTGGATGTAGTCGACGTAGTCGTCGAGGTGGAACGGGCCGACTTCGACGGGCACCATCCGCGCGTCGATCCAGTCGGTGATGTACACCTTGTGATCCTGCAGCAGCGTGCGCACCGTATCGCGCAACAGCGTCGAGTGGTGGCCGGACAGCGGCGCGCACACGAGCACGACGGGTTCGTCCTTCAGTTGCCCGACGGCGCCCGTGTCGTCCGCGTAGCGCTTGAAGCGCAGCAGGCGGCAGAACGGCTTCTCGACGATCGTCTGCTCGACGATCGGAATGTTGTGCCCGTCCTTGACGATCTGGTGAATCCCGAATTCCGGCTTCTCGTAATCCTTGCCGAGCCGGAACAGCAATTCGTAGCCCGCCGCGAGGCGCGTTGCGCCCGGCACGAGCGACAGCGGGCTCAACGGATTCGCGAACGATTTCGAGGCGGCCTGTGCCCAGGCGGTCAGCGGGCTCAGCATCGCCCGCTGGAATTCGTGAAATTGGTAAAGCATGCGAGCTCCCGATGGGAGAACGGCGCGCGAAGGCGGCGCGGTGCGTCGCGGCGTGCCGTGTCAGTCAACAATCGTACTGATTCGCTTGTGAGATCGAATCAGTCGCGACCGATCATATCGGACAATCAGGGGTGTCGCAACGCAGCATACCCGCATTTTCGAGGGATACCTCGACATATGACCATGTCTTACGTTTGGCGTGCAAACGTGAATCGGCATCAGCGTCCGGCGACCGCATCGGCGGGCGTTGGCTGACCGGCCGCGCGCAGCATTTCCTCTTCGTGATGCATCAGGTTGAACGCCGTGTGCACGAGCCCGACGTGCGAGAACGCTTGCGGGAAATTCCCTACCTGACGCCGCGTGACGGGATCGTATTCCTCGGCGAGAAGGCCGAGGTCGTTCGTCAGCGACAGCAGGCGCCGAAAGAGCGCGTGCGCGTCGTCGATGCGGCCGAGTAGCGCGAGATTGTCGACGAGCCAGAAGCTGCACGCGAGAAACGTGCCTTCGCCGGGCGGCAGGCCGTCGTCGTATTCGGTCGTGTGATAGCGCAGCACGAGGCCGTCTTGCATCAGGCCGCGCTCGATCGCGGCGACCGTGTCCGCCACGCGCGAATCGGACGGCGGCAGGAAGCCGACGAGCGGCAGTATCAGCACGCTCGCGTCGAGCGCGTCGCCGCCGTAGCTTTGCGTGAATGCGCGTATGCGCGCATTCCAGCCGTGCGCGCAGACGTCGGCGTGGATCTCGTCGCGCACCGCGCGCCAGCGCTCGAGCGGGGCGGGCAGACGGAACATCTCGGCCGACTTGATCGCGCGGTCGAACGCGACCCACGCCATCACCTTCGAGAACGTGAAGTGCCGGCGGCCGCCGCGCGTCTCCCAGATGCCTTCGTCCGGCTCGCGCCAGATATTCTCGAGGTGCGCGAGCAACGTCGTCTGGACGGACCAGACCGTGTCGTCCGCCTGCAGGCCGCCGACGCGCGCGACGTGCAGCGCGGCCATCACTTCGCCGAACACGTCGAGCTGCAACTGGTTCGCCGCGTTGTTGCCGATCCGCACCGGCCGCGAGTCGTGATAGCCCGGCAGCCAGTCGAGCACCATTTCGGGCAGGCGCCGTTCGCCCGCGATTCCATACATGATCTGAATCTGCCCGGGCGAGCCCGCCATCACGCGGCCGAGCCACGCGCGCCATGCGCGCGCTTCGTCGTAGTAGCCGCCGCGCATCAGCGCGAGCAGCGTGATCGTCGCGTCGCGCAGCCAGCAGTAGCGGTAGTCCCAGTTGCGCGAGCCGCCCAGCTGTTCGGGCAGCGACGTCGTCGGCGCGGCGACGATGCCGCCCGTCGGCTGGTATGCGAGCGCCTTCAGCGTGATCAGCGAGCGGCGCACAGCCGCGGCGTAGCGGCCGCGCAACGGACAGCGCGTCGACCATTCGAGCCAGTAGTTCTCGGTGCGCGCGAGCATCGACAGCGGCTCGCGGGCGGGCGGCAGCCGCAGGTGCGACGCCGCGTAGCTGAGCGAGAACGGCACGCGCTCGTCGGCCTTCAGGGTGAATTCGGCGACCGTATGCAGGTTCTCGCCCGACAGCGGCACCGGCGTGCGCAGCACGACCGTGTCCGGACCGGCGATCGCCTTCACGCCGGCTTCGCGCGGCAGCCGCGTGACCCACGGAACCGAGAAGCCGTAGTCGAAACGCAACACGAGCTGCATCTGCATCTTCATCTCGCCACGCCGGCCGATGACGATCCGCACGAGCTCCGACCAGCCGCTGTCGGGCGGCATGAAGTCGACCACGGTGACGGCGCCTTCGTCGCTCTCGTAGTCGGTTTCGAGGATCAGCGTGTCGCCGCGGTAGCGGCGCGACGTCGAGCTCACGCGGACGTCGGCGGCGGGCGCGACCAGCCAGCGGCCGTGCTCCGGCGTGCCGACGAGCGCGGCGAAACACGCGCCGGAATCGAAACGGGGCCAGCAGAGCCAGTCGACCGAGCCGTCCCGGGAAATCAGCGCGGCCGTGTGGCCGTCGCCGACGAGGGCGTAGTCTTCAATGAGGGCGGGCATGGGCGAGGATCCTCCAACAATCTTGTCGTTCACGATCTGGGCACGCCCGCGCCGCGCTGTACGGCGGCAAGCGAGGGCCCGTATACTCCGGCGGACGACGCCGCGCGGGCGGTCGGACAGCCCGCGCTTCGCAACATCACATCACTTGAGACGGATCGATGCAAGGAGGTTCCGATGACCCAACGCGCTCACGCGCCTTCGTCTTTCGCTTTCCCGCTTAGGCTGAGCCACTGGATGAGAGGTTTCGCGCTCGCGCTGCCGCTCCTGAGCGCCCATGCGTTCGCACAAGATGCGAGCGCCGGCCCCTCGGGCGGCGTCTACAACCTGCTCGTCGGCACCTACACGGGCCCGGGCAGCGGAGGCATCTACGTGTATCGCTTCGACACCGATTCGGGGCGCGTCACGCCCGTGTCGTCGGCGAAGACCGAGAACCCGTCGTACCTCGTCGCGAGCCGCGACGGCCGCCACGTGTACGCGGTCAACGAGCTGCCCGGCGACGCCGGTCCCGCGAGCGTGCGCGGCGGCGTCAGCGCATTCGACTTCGACGCGAAGACGGGCGCGCTCGCGTTCGTCAACCGCGTGTCGTCGGAAGGCAACGATCCGTGCTACCTGAGCCTGTCGCCGGACGGCAAGTATCTCGTCGCGGCGAACTACTCGGTCGCGTCCGATCCGGGCGGCAGTTTCTCGGTGTTTCCGGTCGAGGCGACGGGCGCGCTCGGCGCCGCCGTGCTGAAAGTGCATCACGAGGGCACGGGCCCCGTGACGGGGCGCCAGGATGGCGCGCACGTTCATTCGGCCGTATTCTCGCCGGACGGCAAGTATCTGTTCGTGCAGGATCTCGGCGCGGACAAGATTTATTCGTACCGCTACATACCGGACGGCAGCCGCGGGCTCGTCGGCCCGACCGATGCGCGCTACACGCTCGCGAAGCCGGGCTCGGGCCCGCGCCATCTCGTGTTTAGCCCGAACGGGCGGTTCGCTTACGTGACCAACGAGCTGAACGCGTCGGTCGACGCGTATCGCTACGACGACGGCCGGCTCGCGCACGTCGAGACCGTGTCGATGACGGCGCCGGGCTTCGCCGGCAAGGTCGGCGGGGGCGCGCTGCACCTGTCGCCGGACGGGCGCTTCCTGTACGCGAGCAACCGCGGCGACGCGAACGACATCGTGATCTATGCGGTGAACGCGGCCGACGGCAGGCTGACGCTCGTCGACCGTCAATCGAGCCTCGGCAGGACGCCGCGCGAGTTCGCGATCGATCCGAGCGGCAAGTGGCTCATCGTCGGCAACCAGGACAGCGACAGCGTGTTCGTGTTCCGGCGCGACATCGCGAGCGGCCGGCTCGAGCCGAATCCGGCGAAGATCGAGGTCGGCAAGCCGGTCGATTTCAAGTTCGTGCCGGTGCAGTAGCGGCGCGCGGCGCGCGGCGCGTGCGGGCGCCGCCGCGCCGGTCGGATCAGGCAGGCACGAGGCGGGCGCCGGGCGCTGCGCGCGTTCCGGTGGTCCGTTCGCGCTCGAGAAAGAAAAACCCCCTCGCATGTCGCGAGGGGGGGTCTTTTGCTGCATTGCGTCGTGCCGCGCGGTGCCGAAGTCGTGCCGCGCGGCACATGCGCCGGCGCGCTTATTCGGGCAGCGGCGGCGCGAGCACTTCGCGGCTGCCGTTGATGCCCATCGGCGACACGAGGCCCGCGGCCTCCATCTGCTCGACGAGCCGCGCCGCACGGTTGTAGCCGATGCGCAGTTGCCGCTGCACCGACGAGATCGATGCGCGCCGCGTACGCACGACGAACGCGACGGCCTCGTCGTAGAGCGGATCGGCTTCCGCGTCCGGCGCCTCGCCGAACAGGTCCTGCGACCCGCCTTCGGAACTTGGCCCGTCGAGAATCCCTTCCTCGTACTGCGGCTCGCCGAACTGCTTCAGATACTCGACGATCCGGTGCACTTCCTCGTCCGCGACGAATGCGCCATGCACGCGCTGCGGGTAGCCGGTGCCGGGCGGCAGGAACAGCATGTCGCCCTGGCCGAGCAGCGATTCGGCGCCCATCTGGTCGAGGATCGTGCGCGAATCGATCTTCGACGACACCTGGAACGCGACGCGCGTCGGAATGTTCGCCTTGATGAGGCCCGTGATCACGTCGACGGACGGACGCTGCGTCGCGAGGATCAGGTGGATGCCGGCTGCGCGCGCCTTCTGCGCGAGCCGCGCGATCAGCTCCTCGATCTTCTTGCCGGCCACCATCATCAGGTCGGCGAGCTCGTCGATCACGACGACGATGAGCGGCAGCGGCGACAGCGGTTCCGGATCGTCGGGCGTGAGCGAGAACGGGTTGCCGATCTTCTTTTCCTTCGCGGCGGCGTCGCGGATCTTCTGGTTGAAGCTCGCGAGATTGCGCACGCCGACGGCCGACATCAGCCGATAGCGCTTCTCCATCTCGCCGACGCACCAGTTGAGCGCGTTCGCGGCGAGCTTCATGTCGGTGACGACGGGCGCGAGCAGATGCGGGATGCCTTCGTAGACCGACAGCTCGAGCATCTTCGGATCGATCATGATGAGCCGCACGTCCTCGGGCGTCGCCTTGTAGAGGAGCGACACGATCATCGCGTTGATCGCGACCGACTTGCCCGAGCCGGTCGTGCCGGCGACGAGCATGTGCGGCGCCTTCGCGAGATCGGTGACGACAGGATTGCCGGTGATGTCCTTGCCCATCGCGAGCGTGAGCTGCGACGCCGAGTGCTGGTACTGGCGCGACGCGAGGATTTCGGACAGGCGGATCACTTGCCGCTTCGCGTTCGGCAGCTCGAGGCCCATGCAGGTCTTGCCGGGGATCGTCTCGACGACGCGGATCGACGTGAGGCCGAGGCCGCGCGACAGGTCCTTCATCAGGCCGACGATCTGGCTGCCGCGCACGCCGAGCGCGGGCTCGATCTCGAAGCGGGTGATCACGGGGCCGGCCGACGCGCCGACGACCGTCACCGGCACCTTGAACTCCTGCAGACGCTGCTCGATGATCTGGCCGGTTTGCGCGAGATGCTCGTCGGAGATCGCCTCAATGGTGTCGGACGCGGGTTCGAGCAGATCGAGCGTCGGCAGTTCGATGTTCGACGCGGCGGGCGCGTGGAATTCGAACGCGTTCGGGCCCGGCTGCGGTGTCGGACGGGGGGGCTCGGCGGGGACGGCGCTCGACGGCGCGGCGACGACGGCAGCCGATGTGGGCGGCGTGGTCGGTGCGCCCGGCGTGCCCGGTGCTTCCGGTGCGGCGGTGTGCGGCGACGGCGACGGCGACGCGCCCGGCACGGTTGCGGTGGAGACGACGGCGACCGGTGCGACAGTGGCTGGTGCTGCAACGGACGGTACTGCAACGGATGGTGCTACGGCGGATGGTGCTACAGCGGATGGTGCTACAGCGGATGGAGCGGCGAGGGCAGGAATATCCGTGGCCGGCACGGCTTGGCCCGGGGCCGCGCCGGTCGGTGCGGCGATGCCCGCCGCGGCTGCATTCGGCATGCTCGACACGTGGCCGGTCGGCACCGGCGCGTACGATGCGGTGACGTTCGGCGGCGTCATGCTCGGCGCGACGATCGGCGAGGCGACTGCGCCGGGAGCGGCGACGCCTGCCGATGCGGCCGTCGGCGTGCTCACGCTCGGCGTGACGGACAGTGCGCTGGCGCGCGACGCGATTGCGGTCGATGCGGCTGCGTTCGAGGTGACTGCGGGCGCGGTGGCGACGTTCGGCGCGGCGATGCCCGCCGCGGCGGCGGGCGGCACGCCGCCGCTCGACGCGACGGCGCTTGGCGCGGCTGCGGCTGGCGGGATATTCGGCGCACCGATGGGCGGCACGACCGGGCTCGATGTGGGGACGGCCGTCCCGATCACGCCGGGCACGCTGGAGAACGTCGCGGCCGCGCCAGGCGCGGCGACGTTCGACGTCTCCGCAGGCGCGACGGCGCCTGACGCCACGGCCTTCGTGACTATGTCCGACGTGACGGAAGCGGGCATCGCCGTATCCGGCGTAGCGACCGGTGCAGCTCCGGATGGCGCGGTGGCGCTCGATCCGCCCGGCGATTGCATCGCCGACGCGGGCGATGTCCTGGCGGACGTCGGTCCGGCGGAGCCGGCGTTGGCGGTGGCGTTGGCGTTGGCGGCGAAAGGCGCGTTCGGAACGGCTGCCGCCGACTCGGCGGGCGTCGGCTGCGAGGCGGCCGAACTGATCGCGGCCGCGGCTCGTGTCGATTGCGGTTGGGCGCGTGATTCGGTTTGCATCGTCTCGGAACAAGCGGCCGGGGCGTCGGCGTCGACCGCTTCTTCCCACGGCGCGATCGCGCGTCGCGTGTCGACGGCTTGCGAAGCGCTCGCCATCGTGCGCGAGTCGAAAGCGACAGCCGGTTGCGGCACGGCTTGCGTGCCGTCGTCGTTGGCCGGCGCGATCGGCTTGCGGTCCGTGGCGCCATCGTTCGACGTGGCGGCCAGCGCGGCGCCTGCCGCGATCGGGGCGGCGGATTGCGACGCGGGCGCGACGCCCGGTGCGGCTACGGATCGCTGCTTGCTTGCGCCGAGGGCGGTCACCGGTTCCTGGCTCGACGATGGCGTGTCGGCAATACCGAAGGCCGGCACGTGCGGCGCAGCGTCGGCTCGCGACTTCACATCGGGCGCGCCGGTCGGATCTTTGACGTCGGCGGCTTCGGACGTTGCAACCGATGCACGTTCCGTCGCGGCGGCCGACTGGGCTGCTTCGGTGATGATCGGCGCGACGGCCGTCGAAATGGGTGCAGCATCGGCTACGACGTTGCCTGCCGATGCCGGGACGGATGCAGCGTTCTGCTCCGCCGGATTGCCGGCAGGCGCGCCGACATCGGCGATGGGCGCGGCGTGTTCGACGGCCGCATTGGCGGTTGCAGCGGGTATGACGGACGCGTCAAGCCGGTGATCCGTTTCGGCAACCGGCGGCACGGATGCTTCGGCCGTGCCGACTTCGCGGGCATGCGCGACGGGCGTGCCGACGTCGATGCCGCGAGCGGCATCGACTGATGCGGCCGCGGCTTCAACGGACGTGATCTTGCCCATGACGTCGACGGCCGGGGCGGCGGATGCTGCTCCCGCCGATTCAGCGACGAGCGCGCCGGCTTCGGCAGGGGAGGCGGCATCGGCATCGACCGTCGATCTGGCCGCTCCGGCCGCCGGGGCGACAGCCCCGACGACAGGAGAAACCGCAGCCGCAGTCATTTCCTCTGCCGCTGGAATGCTCGATGCAACCGCCGCCGCCTCGATGGCCGACGGCTCGGACAGTGCGTGCGCCGCTTGCGGCGCCGAGACGGCACTCGTTGCGCCGGCGATCGTCGTCCATTGCGCGGCGTTGGCCTCGATCGAGCGCAGCGTCTCGTGCACGCTTGCTGCGGGCGCGATGCGTTCCGCGGGTTTTTCCGTCCACGCATAGAGCGGCGCGCGCGCCGGGCCGGCCGGCCGCTTGCGGGCGGGTTCGGCGGCGGGCGCCGTGATCGGCGCGCGGGCGGCGGGCTGCGACGACGGCGTTGCGGCAAGGTTGCGCGGCGCGCCGGCAGCCTGCCGCGACGGCGTGAACGTCATCGGCCGATTGCGGGCCGCTGACACGGCGGCCTGCGTCGCCGGGCGGCGCGGCACGAAGCGCTCGTCGGGCGTGGCGGGATGCGGTCCCGACCGTTTGCCGATCGCCGCGACGGCCGCGGTCGAGCCGATCGGCTTGGCGATGCCGGCCGCAGCCGGCGCGAACGGTGCGTGCGGCGCGCCGGACGAAACGTGCATGCCGAGCGGGGCGGCCGCTGCGCCTGCCGATGCGGCGACGCTTGCCGGCTTCGCAAGGCCGCCCGCCGGCATCGTTCCGGCAGCCCTTGCTGGGCCGGTCGCAGGTGCGGTCGAGACGGGATGCGGCGCTTTCGACGCAATGCTTCCTTGCGTCGCCGGGCTTGCAGCTTTCGACATGCCGCTTGCCGGCATCGCCGACATCGTTGGATTGGCCGCTTTGGGCGGGCTCCCCACGGGCATGGCGGCGCCCGTCGTTTTCGCCGGCTCGCCCGTCGTCATGGCGCTGCCCGCCGCCTTCGGAAATCCGCTCGCGGGTGCTGCGGCAGCGGCCGCAGTCGCCTTCGCGACGCCGCTTGCCGCCGCTCCCGCCACCGAGGCTGCCGATGCCGCGCCGCGCGCGGACGCACCCGGCTTGAGCCACCCGGAGGGCGCGGTCGGCTCCACCGCGGCTCGCGCCGCGCCGCCCGCGGCGGCGTTGCGTCGATCGCCGCGCGGCGCGTCGTTCGGCTTCCACAGCGTCGGCCGTGAAAAGCGGCCATTCTGCCGAGGCGCCATCGAGTTGACCGTGTGCGCGGTCGTCGGCTGCACGTCGGCTGCGCGGCGCACGCGCCGGTCGTCGTCGCGATGCAGCGCGGCGCGCGGCAGGTCCGCGACGCCGCGCGATCCGTCGTCGCCGCGCTCGCGCGCGAAGCGGATCCCGAACGACGCGTCGAGCCATGCGTTCACCTGCTGCCAGCGGACGCCGACGAGCCACGGCAGCCCGACGAAGAACAGCACGACCATCGCGAGCGGCGTGCCGACGTGTCCGAGCACCCGTTCGAAGCCGCCCGCGAGCGCGTGGCCGAGCGCGTTCGTTGTCGCGTCGCCGGGCAGCGCGGTCGCGAGCGTGCAACTCGCGACGAGCACGCAGAAGAAGCCGAGCCAAAGCCGGATCGAGCCGTGGCCCGCGAGGCCGCCGCCGCCCGGCAGCATCGCCTTGACGAGCCGCCAGAAAAGAGGAATGAACCAGACGGCCGAGAAGCCGAACCAGCCGAGAACTACCGTTTGCATGCTCAGAAACTGGAGGAGGACGGGGCGCGACGCGCGACCCCGTCGAGTTTAACCGGTCGACGAAGATGCTATCGAGAACGGCGCGCGTCGTCGCGCCGTTCTCGTGCGCGCGCAACCCGGCGGGCGCCGCCCGCCGTCCGCTTCGCCGGCAGGGCCGTCCGACGCGCGCCGCTGCTTACTTGCTGTCGCGGCGCGCGAACGTCAGCGTCGCGCCGTCGTCGGTGATGAGGATCAACTGTTGGGGATCGCGCATCTGCACGCCGGCCTTCGCGATGTGGTCGAGCGCGGCGAGATAGTCTCGCTCGAGCTTGGCGCGCGCCGGCGCGATGCACGCCATCCGCGTGCCGACAAGCGGGCCGAAGCTCAGCACGCCGTTCTTCACGTCGTAGGTGCCCCCGTAGCGGTTGCAGCCCGAGAAGCCGGCCGCGCGCCGCACGCCGGACTGCGTCGACAGCGCGAGCTTGATCGGCTCGCCGTTGTCGCCGTGCGGGACGTCGCGTTGCGAGCCGTCGGCATTGCGCCAGTTGACGAGCTCCCAGCTCGTGTCGTCGATCAGCTGGATCGTCGCGGGATTGAACGGATCGGGGGCGGGGGCGCTCGAGTCGGGATGCGTCGGCATCGTGCAGGCGGCGAGAAGCGCGGCGACGCTCAGCGCACCGAGCGGCGCGCGCAGCGAGCGGACAACGCGTAAGCGCATGCGCGCGGCTGCGGATGAATTGAACATGGCCTCGTTCCTCTTCGAATCTTCAATGTTGCTGGCGAAGACGTAAGGGTAACGCACTCGCGTCGTCGGACGCGAGCGGACAGTCGCCGCACGCGTTCGTTCGTGCGCCTTGCGGCAATGACGCGGGGCGTTTCTTGCGCGATTCGCGGGCAATGCGGTGCGTTGCGGAAGATTGCATCGGATCGTTGCGATGGTCATGCGAAGGCTTTGCGCGCGACGCGTTTGCGGGGCGAGGCGTCGTCGTGAGCGTCGTTGGCGCGCGGGGATCGCGGATGGCTCGGCGATGCCGGGGTTTCCGAGGCGCGTCGAAGTCGCCGATCATTTTGTGGATGTGGACGCGACGGCGGGAGAGTCGCGAAGGCTATGGAAGTCGCGAGGGCCGCAAGGGCCGCGATGTTCGCGGAACGCACGAATGAAAGAGGCGGCCGCGAAAGCTTCGCAGTTGCGACGTCCCGGTGCCCGCGAGCCGCCGCGCCCGCCACCCGCCACCCGACGCCCGCCAAATCGACGGGCGGCGCACAGGCCCTGCGTGTTAACATCCCAAGTCGTTTTCGCCATCCATCATCCAGCGGGAAATCTCATGCAGATCGGTCAGCGGCTCGGCACGCCGCTTTCGCCGTCCGCCACGCGCGTCATGCTGCTCGGCGCGGGCGAGTTGGGCAAGGAAGTCATTATCGCGTTGCAGCGGCTCGGCGTCGAAGTGATCGCCGTCGACCGCTATCCGAACGCGCCCGGACATCAGGTCGCGCATCGCGCGCACGTGATCGACATGACGGATCCGGACGCGCTGCGCGCGCTCGTCGATACGGAGCGCCCGCATCTCGTCGTGCCCGAAATCGAGGCGATCGCGACCGACGCGCTCGCCGCGATCGAAGCGGCCGGCGTTGCTGAAGTGATTCCGACCGCGCGCGCGACGCAGCTCACGATGAACCGCGAGGGCATCCGCCGGCTCGCGGCCGAGGAACTCGGGTTGCCGACGTCGCCGTACGCATTCGCGCAGTCGTTTGACGAATTCAAGGCGGCCGTCGCGCAGATCGGTTTCCCGTGCGTCGTGAAGCCCGTGATGTCGTCGTCGGGCAAGGGGCAGTCGGTTCTCAGGCGCGACGCCGACGTCGAGCCCGCGTGGCAGTACGCGATGGCGGGCGGCCGCGTGAATCACGGCCGCGTGATCGTCGAGGGCTTCATCCAGTTCGATTACGAGATCACGCAGCTCACGGTGCGCGCGATCGATCCGGCGAGCCTCGAGACGCACACCTATTTCTGCGAGCCGATCGGGCACGTGCAGGTCGCGGGCGACTACGTCGAGTCGTGGCAGCCGCAGCCGATGAGCGCGAAGGCGCTCGAACGCTCTCGCGACATCGCGCATCGCGTGACGGCCGCGCTCGGCGGCCGGGGGATCTTCGGCGTCGAGCTGTTCGTGCGCGGCGACGACGTCTGGTTCTCCGAAGTGAGCCCGCGTCCGCACGACACGGGGCTCGTCACGCTCGCATCGCAGCGCCAGTCGGAGTTCGAACTGCACGCGCGCGCGATTCTCGGCTTGCCGGTCGAGCCCGCGCTCGCGACGCCCGCCGCGTCGGCCGTAATCTACGGCGGGCTCGACGAAGCGGGCATCGCGTTCGAAGGCGTGCGCGACGCGCTCGCGGTGCCGGGCGCGGACCTGCGTCTGTTCGGCAAGCCGGAGAGCTTCGTCAAGCGCCGGATGGGCGTCGCGCTCGCATCGGGCGCGAACGTCGACGAAGCGCGCGAGCGCGCGAAGCGGGCGGCCGCCGCGGTGCGGCCGGTGTCCGCGCGCTGACGAGGCGCGATGCGCATTGCGCGTATCGGCGGATGCGGCGGATGCGGCGGATGCGGCGGGGTGCCGCGATCGGTTCGTGCCGGCCGCGATGCCGCGCCGGTCCGCAAGCGGCAAGTTGAGGTTTCCGGGCCGCCGTGCGCGTACATCGACGCGAAGGGTGCGCAGCGGGCCGGAAGAGGAGGTGGCAATGAAGTGGATGTTGATCGTTGCATTGTGTCTGTCGACGGCGGGCTGCGGGCTTGCCGCCGCGCCGTGCCGGATCGCGTCGGCGGGGCTCAAGATCGTGCCTGTCGTCGGCCATGTCGCGGCGGCGCCGACCGACGCGTGCGCGGGCGTCATCGATCCGGATTGACGAAACAGCGGCCTGGATGCGCGGCGCCCGGTGCGGCGCGCGTCCATTGCTCGACGAGGAAAGCAATGAACAGGAAAACGCTGGCTGTGCTCGGCGTCGCCGGTCTGTGCGCGGCTGTCGGCGCGGCGCATGCGGCGCGGCTGACCATCGAGGAGATCGATGCCGATGCGCGCGAAACGGTCGTCTATCGATGCGCGACCGAGCCGAAGCCGGTGCGGGTCTCGTACTGGCGCGCGGACAACGGGCAGAGCTTCGCGCTCGTGCCCGTCAACGGATCGCGACTGCTGTTCGTCGATACCGTGTCGGCGTCGGGCGTCCGCTATCAGGCGGGCCGCTACGTCTGGTGGACGAAGGGGCGCGACGCGAACTTGTACGACGAAATCGCGGGCGAGAAAGCGCCGCCCGTGCTCGGCGATTGCAGCGAGATCCAGAAGAAGCGCAAGAAGGGCTGAGCGGGGCGTGTGCGCCGCGCGGGCCGCGGCGACGAAGCCGTTTCTCAAGGGATGCTACAATACTGCCCTTTCTGCCGGCACTCTGCCGGACGAAGCTTCGCGCACGGCCTGGACGGCCTCAGGCGCCGGCGGTGCCCTGCGGCGCGCCGCGGCTTCGTCTTCATTCCGAAGTGGTTTGCGCAGCCTGTCTCGCGAGCGAGCATGCCGCGCGCTAGATGTCCCGCCGCGCCTTTTGAGCGAAACGCCACCATGTCCGATTCTGTTGCCACGCCTGTCGACGCGACGTTCGATCAATTCGGCCTTGCCGCCGAGATCCTGAAAGCGATTGCCGACCAGGGCTATACGACGCCGACGCCAATCCAGGCGAAGGCGATTCCGGTCGTGCTGTCCGGCCGCGACGTGATGGGCGCCGCGCAGACCGGCACCGGCAAGACCGCGAGCTTCTCGCTACCGATCATCCAGCGCCTGCTGCCGCAGGCGAACACGAGCGCGTCGCCCGCCCGCCACCCGGTGCGCGCGCTGATTCTCACGCCGACCCGCGAGCTCGCCGACCAGGTCGCCGCGAACGTGCACGCGTACGCGAGGCACACGCCGCTGCGGAGCGCGGTCGTGTTCGGCGGTGTCGACATGAATCCGCAGATGGCCGAGCTGCGCCGCGGTGTCGAGGTCCTGATCGCGACGCCGGGCCGCCTGCTCGACCACGTCCAGCAAAAGACCGCGAATCTCGGCCAGGTGCAGATCCTCGTGCTCGACGAAGCGGACCGGATGCTCGACATGGGCTTCCTGCCCGATCTGCAGCGGATCCTGAACCTGCTGCCGAAAGAGCGTCAGACGCTGCTGTTCTCGGCGACGTTTTCGCCGGAAATCAAGAAGCTCGCGTCGACCTATCTGCGCAACCCGCAGACGATCGAGGTCGCGCGCAGCAACGCGACCGCGACGAACGTCACACAAATCGTCTACGACGTCGCCGAGGGCGACAAGCAGGCGGCCGTCGTCAAGCTGATCCGCGACCGCGCGCTCAAGCAGGTGATCGTGTTCTGCAACAGCAAGATCGGCGCGAGCCGCCTTGCGCGCCAGATCGAGCGCGACGGGATCGTCGCGTCGGCGATCCACGGCGACCGTTCGCAAAGCGAGCGGATGCAGGCGCTCGACGCGTTCAAGCGCGGCGAGATCGAAGCGCTCGTCGCGACCGACGTCGCCGCGCGCGGCCTCGACATCGTCGAGCTGCCGGCCGTCATCAACTTTGATCTGCCGTTCAGCGCGGAAGACTACGTGCACCGGATCGGCCGCACGGGGCGCGCGGGCGCGTCGGGCGACGCGCTGTCGCTATGCAGCCCGAACGAGCGCAAGCAGCTTGCCGACATCGAAAAGCTGATCAAGTGTGCGCTGCCGCTCGAGGCGCTCGAGCTCGACCTGCCGCGTCACCGCCACGACGAGCGCGGCGGCCGCCGCGAGCGCGACCGTGACGAGCGCCGCGGCCCATCCGTCGGCCGCCGTTCGGCGGGCGGCGAGCGTCCGCATCATGCGCGCCGCGAAGCGCCGATCGACGATTTCTTCCTGAAGCCGTACGAGCCGCCGACGCCGGCGCGCGGCTCGGAAGAGGCGAGGTCCGTGCAGCCGGAGAAGAAGGCGCCGAAGCAGCCGCTCGCCGCGCTGCTCGGCGGGTTCGGGATGCCGCGCAAGACGTCGTCGTGATGCGGGGGTGAGCGTCGTCGATGGGGGCCGGGAACGGCGCCTTAGTAAATGAGAAGCGGGCGGGTGCGTGAGCATCCGCCCGCTTTGTTTTGCGCGCGGCGCGTCGGTCGCGCTTGGGGCGAAAGGGCGGCGTTGTCGCGGCCGGACAGCGTATGAACCGGTCGGCAGGCGGGCGGCCGCGAAGAGGCGGTCGCGCCGGATGCGCGGTGATGCTGTCGATTGCGGCCGGAAGCGGTGCAGCCAGGCGATGGGGTCAAGCGGCGGGGCGAAGCAATGCGAATGCAATCACGCGCCGCGCAGACGTCACCGACGCGCGTTCGGTCCGAAACGCAAATCCCACGCAGCGATCGCGGCCGGATAGAACGCGTCCAGCGACGCGCACGCCGCGGCGTCGAGCGACAGCCCGAGATGCCGCGCGGCAGCGACGAGCGCGGGCAGCGGCGCGGCGGGGTCGAGCGCGGTCGCGCCCGTCTGCTTGCTGAGCTTTTCGCCGTTCG
Organism: Burkholderia sp. ABCPW 14; assembly: GCF_001523835.1. Lineage (NCBI taxonomy): Bacteria > Pseudomonadati > Pseudomonadota > Betaproteobacteria > Burkholderiales > Burkholderiaceae > Burkholderia > Burkholderia sp. ABCPW 14. The sequence continues at coordinate 60,335 of NZ_LOVS01000099.1, forward strand.
CATCGACGACGATGGGCACGTGGAGATAGCTTGGCGTCGGCAGTCCGAGGCAGCGCTGCAAGTAGATCTGACGCGCGGTCGAGTCGAGCAGGTCCGCGCCGCGTACGACGTGCGTGATGCGCGCGTCGCCGTCGTCGACGACGACCGCGAGCTGGTACGCCCATTGCCCGTCCGCGCGCTTCAGTACGAAATCGCCGACTTCCGTCGCGAGATTCTGCGTCTGCGTGTGCTGCCACCGATCGTCGAAACTGACGACGGCTGCCGCACCGTCCGGCACGCGCAGTCGCCACGCGCGTGCGGGCTTGCCGCGCAGGCCGCCGCGGCAGGTGCCGGGATACGCGAGCGTCGTGTGCCGCTCGTGCGCGGCGCGCAGCGAATCGGCGATCTCCTTGCGCGAACAGCCGCAAGGATAGACGAGCCCCGCGGCCGTGAGCCGCTCGAGCGCCGCCGTGTAGCGCGCGACGCGCGTGCTCTGCCAGACGGGCGGCTCGTCGGGGACGAAACCGAAGCGGGACAGCGTCGCGAGGATGTCCTCGGCCGCGCCGGGCACCGTGCGCGGACCGTCGATGTCCTCGATCCGCACGAGCCACGCGCCGCCCCATGCGCGCGCGTCGAGCCAGCTCGCGAGCGCGCCGACGAGCGAGCCGAAATGCAGCGGGCCGGTGGGCGACGGCGCGAAGCGCCCGCGATAGCCTGTCATTCGATGTGGCGCGTGACGAAGCGCAGAAGCGGACGCGCGGCGTCAGGCGGCGTGCGCCGGCTCGGCAGGACGGCTCGCACGCTCGCCGGAATGGCACGCGGGACAAGACTTGCCGGGCACGTAGAGCGGCGATTGCTGCGCTTCGGCGGGCACGACCGCGCGGCACGCGAAGCACGTGACGTCGGGCGTCGGCTCGAGGCTCGGATTGAGCGCGGTGCGGTAATCGAACACGAAGCAGTCGCCGTGATAATGCGCGCCGCCCACTTCCTCGAAGTACTTGAGGATGCCGCCTTCGAGCTGATAGACGTGGTCGATGCCGACGTCCTTCATGTGGATCGCCGCCTTCTCGCACCGAATGCCGCCCGTGCAGAACGACACGATGGTCTTGCCTTCGAGGTCCGCGCGGTTCGCCTCGATCACTTCGGGGAACTGGCTGAACTTGTCGATCCGGTAGTCGAGCGCATTGTCGAACGTGCCGACGTCGACCTCGAACGCATTGCGCGTGTCGAGCATCACGACGGGCCGGCCCGCGTCGTCGTGGCCCCGGTCGAGCCAGGCCTTCAACGTCTGCGCGTCGACGGACGGTGCGCGGCCGAGCTCCGGTTTGATCGCCGGCTTCTTCATCGTGATGATCTCGCGCTTCAGGCGCACGAGCATGCGGCGGAACGGCTGCGAATCGGACAGGCTCTCCTTGAACCGCAGGTCCGCGAACTTGTCTTCGAACAGCGGATCGTGGCGGAGATAGTCGACGAAGGCGTCGGTCGCTTCGCGGGAGCCCGCGATGAACAGATTGATGCCCTCGGGGGCGAGCAGGATCGTGCCGCGCAGCCCGAGCGCATCGCAGCGCGCGGTGATGAGCGGTCGCCATTGCTCGATCGAGTCGAGCGAGACGAAGCGGTAGGCGGCGAGGTTGACGGTAGTCATGTCGGTCGGTAAGGCGGCTGCGGCCCGACGGCGCTGCAGCGCGAAAAAGGGCGCGGCGGGGCGGGCGGCAGGAACGGACGAAAACGGAAAGCCGTATTATCCCGCAAACTGCGCGGCTTTCCGCCGTCGGCCGAACGGACGATGTGCGACGGCGGGACGCGGCACCGTCGCAGCAGGCAAATCGGCGCGGCCGCTTGGCGGGGCGCCGTCGATCGTCGGCGCTGCCGGATCGTCGAATTGCCGGGTTGATGGATTGATGGATTGATGGGTTGCCGGATTGACGGGCTGCCGGACCGCCGCATCGCTGGTCCGTCGAACCACCGGATATCGGGCCGCCCCACATCGAACAGGGCCCGAGCAGCCGCGAATCGCCACCCTGCGCAGTCCCGCACGACCGAGCCGCCCGCCGACCCGCGCCGGCACTCGGCCGAACGGCCAACGCCGCATTTTTTGGCCGGCCCGAACGGTGGCCGGCCCCGTGGGCGGCTACAATAGCGCCCATGTCAGATCCCCGTTTCGTTCATCTTCGCGTTCACTCCGAATTCTCGATTGCCGACGGCATCGTGCGTCTCGACGATATCGTCAAGGCGGCGGCCGCCGACGGTCAGGGCGCGCTCGCCCTGACCGACCTCGGCAACGCGTTCGGTCTCGTCCGTTTCTACAAGGAAGCCCGCGACGCGGGCATCAAGCCGATCGCCGGCTGCGACGTCTGGATCACCAATCACGACGATCGCGACAAGCCGTCGCGGCTGCTGCTGCTCGTCAAGGACAAGCGCGGCTACCTGAATCTCTGCGAGCTGCTGTCGAAGGCGTGGCTCACGAATCAATACCGCGGCCGCGCGGAACTCGACGCGAGCTGGCTCGAAGGCGAGCTGGCCGACGGGTTGCTCGCGCTGTCGGGCGCGCAGCAGGGCGACATCGGCCTCGCGCTCGCGGCCGGCAACGAAGCGGCCGCGCGCCGTCACGCGGAGCGCTGGGCGAAGACGTTCCCCGGCGGTTTCTACATCGAATTGCAGCGCTACGGCCAGCCGGGCGCGGAAGCATACGTCCAGCACGCGGTGACGATCGCCGCCGAGCTGAAGCTGCCCGTCGTCGCGACGCATCCGCTGCAGTTCATGACCTCCGACGACTTCACCGCGCACGAGGCGCGCGTGTGCATCTCGGAAGGCGACATCCTCGCGAATCCGCGCCGCCAGAAGCGCTTCACGACTGATCAGTTCTTCCGCACGCAGGGCGACATGGCCGCGCTGTTCGCCGACCTGCCGTCGGCGCTCGCGAACACGGTCGAGATCGCGAAACGCTGCAACCTGACGCTCGAGCTCGGCAAGCCGAAGCTGCCGCTCTTTCCGACGCCCGACGGCATGTCGCTCGACGACTACCTCGTGCAACTGTCGAAGGAGGGGCTCGAGAAGCGTCTCGTGCAGCTCTATCCGGACGAGGCCGAGCGCGAAGCGCAGCGCGACACGTACTACCAGCGTCTCGATTTCGAATGCGGCACGATCAAGAAGATGGGCTTTCCGGGCTACTTCCTGATCGTCGCGGACTTCATCAACTGGGCGAAGAACAACGGCGTGCCGGTCGGCCCGGGCCGGGGCTCGGGCGCGGGTTCGCTCGTTGCATACTCGCTCGGCATCACGGACCTCGATCCGCTGCGCTACAACCTGCTGTTCGAGCGCTTCCTGAATCCGGAGCGGGTGTCGATGCCCGACTTCGACATCGACTTCTGCCAGCACGGGCGCGATCGCGTGATCCAGTACGTGAAGGAGAAGTACGGCGCGGACGCGGTGTCGCAGATCGCGACGTTCGGCACGATGGCCGCAAAGGCGGCCGTGCGCGACATCGGCCGCGTGCTCGATCTCGGCTACATGTTCACCGACGGCATCGCGAAGCTGATCCCGTTCAAGCCGGGCAAGCACGTGACGATCGCCGACGCGATGAAGGAAGAGCCGCTCCTGCAGGAGCGCTACGACAACGAGGACGAAGTCCATCAGCTCCTCGATCTCGCGCAGCGCGTCGAGGGCCTCACGCGCAACGTCGGGATGCACGCGGGCGGCGTGCTGATCGCGCCCGGCAAGCTCACCGATTTCTGCCCGCTCTACACGCAGGGCGACGACGGCGGCGTCGTCAGCCAGTACGACAAGGACGACGTCGAAGCCGTCGGCCTCGTGAAGTTCGACTTTCTGGGTCTGACGACGCTCACGATCCTCGACTGGGCCGAGCGCTACATCCGCCGTCTCGATCCGAGCAAGGAGAACTGGTCGCTCGCGCAAGTGCCGCTCGACGATCCCGCATCGTTCCAGATGCTCAAGAAGGCGAACACCGTCGCCGTGTTCCAGCTGGAAAGCCGCGGGATGCAAGGGATGCTGAAGGATGCGCAGCCCGACCGCTTCGAGGACATCATCGCGCTCGTGTCGTTGTACCGTCCGGGCCCGATGGACCTGATCCCGAGCTTCTGCGCGCGCAAGCACGGGCGCGAAAAGGTCGAGTATCCGGATCCGCGCGTCGAACCCGTCCTGAAAGAGACCTACGGCATCATGGTCTATCAGGAGCAGGTGATGCAGATGGCGCAGATCATCGGCGGCTACTCGCTCGGCGGCGCGGACTTGCTGCGTCGCGCGATGGGCAAGAAGAAGCCCGAGGAGATGGCCAAGCACCGCGAGATCTTCGCCGAGGGTGCGGCAAAGAACGGCCTCACGCGCGAGAAGTCCGACGAGATCTTCGACTTGATGGAGAAGTTCGCGGGCTACGGCTTCAACAAGTCGCACGCGGCCGCGTACGCGCTGCTTGCGTACTACACCGCTTGGCTGAAGGCGCACCATCCGGCCGAATTCATGGCGGCCAACATGACGCTCGCGATGGACGACACCGACAAGGTGAAGATCCTGTTCGACGACTGCGTCGTCAATGGGCTCACCGTGCTGTCGCCCGACATCAATCAATCGCATTACCGCTTCGAGCCGGTCGCGCAAGCCGACGGCAAGCGCTCGCGCACGATCCGCTACGGCCTTGGCGCGATCAAGGGCAGCGGCCAGAACGCGATCGAAGAGATCCTGCGCGCGCGCGAAGAGAAGCCGTTCACAGATCTGTTCGACTTTTGCGAGCGGATCGACCGGCGCGTCGTGAACCGCCGGACGATCGAGGCGCTGATTCGCGCGGGCGCGCTCGATTCGCTGCACGCGAATCGCGCGCAACTGCTCGCGTCGGTGCCGCTCGCGATGGAGGCTGCCGAGCAGGCGGCCGCGAACGCGCTGCAGGCAGGACTCTTCGACATCGGCGGCGAGCCCGCGCACCAGCACGCGCTCGTCGACGAGCCCGCTTGGGACGACAAGCGCCGCTTGCAGGAAGAGAAGGGTGCGCTCGGCTTCTATCTGTCCGGCCACCTGTTCGACGCGTATCGCGACGAGGTGCGACGCTTCGTGCGCCAGAAGCTCGGCGAGCTGAAGGAAGGGCGCGACAAGGTGGTTGCGGGCGTGATCACGTCGCTGCGCACGCAGATGACCCAGCGCGGCAAGATGGTGATCGCGCTGCTCGACGACGGCAGCGGCCAGTGCGAAGTCACCGTGTTCAACGAGCAGTTCGACGTGAACCGTGCGCTTTTCAAGGAAGACGAACTGCTGATCGTCCAGGGGCAGGCGCGTAACGACGCGTTCACGGGCGGGATCCGCTTCACCGCCGATTCGGTGATGGATATCGAGCGCGCACGCAGCCGCTACGCGCAGGCGGTGCGGATGACGATGAACGGCAATGCGGACGCAGCGGCGCTGCGCCGCGTGCTCGAAGCGCACGTCGCGAAGCCCGACGAGACGTCGGCCGTCGAGGCCCCGGCGCCGCGCGGCGGCCGCGACGGCGGGCGTCGCGCGGCGCCCGTGATACCGAACGGCCTCGCCGTGCGGATTGCGTACAGCAACGCGCGCGCACAAGGCGAGATGCGCCTGGGCGACGCCTGGCGCGTAAAGCCGAGCGATACGCTGCTCGCCGATCTGCGTGCGGCGTTCGACGGCAGCGTCGTCGAGATCGTCTACTGACCCCAAGCACGTTTTTCGGATTTTTTTGAGGGCATTTTGAGCGTCAAGCCTACCCTAAGCAAACCGATCGGCGGTCAGGACGCGTCGTCGCCTGCCGTCGTGATGCGCCGCCTCTGGCCGCATGTGAAACCGCTCGTATGGGTGCTCGTCGCCGGCGTGCTCGCGATGGCCGGGGTCGCCGCGACGGAAGCCGGGATTCCGGCGCTGCTGAAGCCGCTTCTCGACCACGGCTTCGGCTCGAAGGGCGATATGACGACGAAGCTGTACGTGCCTGTCGCCGTCGTCGGCCTCGCGCTCGTGCGCGCGATCGCGCAATACACGTCCGGTTATCTGCTGCAGTACGTATCGAACCGCATCCTGCTCGATCTGCGCATCCAGATGTTCGACCGGATGATTCACACGGGCGTGTCGTTCTTCCAGCGCGAGACGGCGAGCACGGTGATCAACGCGATCGTGTTCGAAGTGAATCAGGTGCTCAGCGTGCTGATGAGCGTCACGATCACGCTCGTGCGCGATTCGCTCACGGTCCTATTCCTGCTTGGCTACCTGTTCTATCTGAACTGGCGCCTGACGCTCATCGTCGCGGTCCTGTTGCCCTGCATCGGCTGGCTCGTCGGCAAGATCAACCGGCGGCTGCGGCGCCTGAATCGCGAGCACCAGACGCTCACGAACCAGCTCGCGTACATCGTCGAGGAGACCGTCGGCGGCTACAAGGTCGTCAAGGTCCACAACGGCGAGCCGTACGAGATCGGACGCTTCAACGAACTGAGCCGCAAGCTGCGCGGCTATTCGATGCGAATGACGGTGTCGGGCGGGCTCGCGCAGCCGCTCACGCAGTTCCTTGCGTCGATCGCGCTCGCCGTCGTGCTGACGATCGCGGTCGTCCAGTCCTCGAACGATCAGACGACGGTCGGCGGCTTCGTCGCGTTCGTGACGGCGATGCTGCTCATCATCTCGCCGCTCAAGCACCTGATGGACGTGAACCAGCCGCTGCAGCGCGGGATGACGGCGGCCGAGCTGATCTTCGGGCTGATCGACGAGCCGCGCGAGCCCGAGGGCGGCGGCAAGCCGCTCGCGCGTGCGTCGGGCGCGATCGAGTTTAGCCACGTGTCATTCTCGTACGGCGCGTCGCGCGACGGGCGGCATACGCTCGACGACGTGTCGTTCACCGTCGCGCCGGGAGAGATGGTCGCGCTCGCGGGGCCGTCGGGCAGCGGCAAGACGACGCTCGTCAATCTGCTGCCGCGCTTCTTCGATCCGTCGTCGGGCTCGGTGCGCGTCGACGGCGTCGCGCTGCCCGAATACAGCCTGCATGACCTGCGCAACCAGATCGCGATGGTGAGCCAGGACGTCGTGCTGTTCAACGACACGATCGCGGCAAACGTCGCGTACGGCCAGACGGCGGAGCGCGATCGCGTCGAGGCGGCGCTGCGCGCGGCGAATCTGTGGGATACCGTCACTGCGATGCCTGACGGCATCGACACGCTCGTCGGCGACAACGGGATGCGCCTGTCGGGCGGCCAGCGCCAGCGGCTCGCGATCGCCCGCGCGATCTATAAGGATGCGCCGATCCTGATTCTCGACGAGGCGACGTCCGCGCTCGATTCCGAATCCGAACGGCACGTGCAGGCTGCGCTCGAGACGCTGATGAAGGGCCGCACGACGCTCGTGATCGCGCACCGCCTGTCGACGATCGAACGGGCGGACCGGATCCTCGTGCTCGAGGCGGGCAGGATCGTCGAGAGCGGCAGCCATCGCGAACTGCTGGAGCAAGGCGGGTTGTACGCGCACCTGCATCGCATTCAGTTCCAGCAGGACGCAGGGTGAGCGGCGGGCATCCGGGCGGACGGCGCCCCGGCAAGCACGATCGCCGTGTGATGAAAATCGGCCTGTCCTGCAATGCGTTCAAGTATGGCGGGGGGCTCGAGCGTTACGCGATCGACCTCGCGCGCGGTCTCGCCGACTTCGGCCTGCGGCCTGCGGTCTTTGCGCGATCGTTCGATCCGTCGATGCCGGAATACGGATGTATCGAGCCGCACCGGATCGACGTGTCGTTTCTGCCCGGCAAGTGCCGCGACGCCTGGTTCTCGTGGCGGCTGCGCGCCGCCCGCCGCGCGTCGCCCGTCGATTTGCTGATCGGCTGCAACCGGGTCGATTCGTCGGAGATCGCGATTTGCGGCGGCACCCATCTCGGTTTTCTCGACGCGATCGGCCGTGCGCCGACATTCTTCGATCGCCGGCAGATCGCGCTCGAGCGCCGTCAATACGAGCGCGCGCGCTTCGTCGTCGCGCACTCGATGCTGATGCGCGATGAGCTGTACCGCTTCTACGGGCTCGGTGACGACAAGATCCGCGTGCTGTTCCCGCCCGTCGACGCCGCGCGCTTCACGCCTGTCGATGCGGCGCGCCGCGCCGAACTGCGCAGGCACTTCGGCTTCGCCGACGACGAGGTCGTGCTGCTGTTTCCGTCGAGCAGCCACGAGCGCAAGGGGCTGCCGCTCATCGAAGCGGTGCTGCGCGACGGCGGGCCGCCCGTCGTCGTCGCGGTCGCGGGCCGGCCGCCCGAGCGGACGTCCGAGCGGCTGCGCTATGTCGGCTACGTGAAGGACATCGAGGACGGTTATCGCGCCGCCGATTTCACGATCCTCGCGTCGAGATACGAGCCGTTCGGGCTCGTCGGCATCGAGTCGGTGATGTGCGGAACGCCTGTCATCCTGTCGTCGAATATCGGCTGCTGCGACGCGATCGCGCCGTCGGCGAAGCGCGTGTTCGCGCCGGGGGATACGGCCGGGCTGCGCGCCACGCTCGACGATGCAGTGCGCCAGGTGCGCGCGGGCGCGGCCCGGGTCGAATCGACCGCGGCCGCGCACGCGGCGATCGAGTACGATCCGAGCGTCGCGCGCCATGTCGCGCAACTGCTCGATCTGGCCGCCGAGGCGGCCGGCAGCGGGCGCGTCGCCCGGGCATGACGCGCGTTCGCGCGTCGCTTACAGTCAGTCTTTCATCAGGATATTGGCTCAGGAAGCGCTTAGGCCGGATGGTATACTCCGCGCGTTCGGCTCGGCCCGCGACGCGCTTGCCGCGCGTTGCGGGCCGGCCTGCATGCCCAGACCCGGAAGAGAGGAAAGCGCGTCGATTTCGCGCAGATCCTGCGCGGGTTTCCGGGCGTTCTGGTCTGTCCTCCGCAATACGAATCGTGGAAATTCTGCATGACGAAACGGCTTTTGGCCGGCCTCCGGCGCATTGCATCCCAGGTGGCGGAATCGATCAGCCGTTGATCTAATCGAATGAGCAGACTTCACGGCCGCATCCACATCTTCGCGCGAGCGCTGCCGAAGCTCGCGCTCAAGCCGTTGCGGCGCAAGCCCGCGCAATTGCGGCGCATCCTGATCGCGCATCATCTGCTGCTCGGCGACACGCTGCTGCTGACGGCGCTCGTCGCGAAGCTGCGCGAGCAGCATCCGAATGCGCAGATCGTGCTGGCTTGCCCGAAGGCGATTGCGTCGCTGTATGCGAAGCGGCCGTTCGGCGTCGACGCGTTCGCGTTCGATCCGCGCGACGGCGCGTCGGTCAGGCGTCTCCTCGCGTCGGGGCCATACGACCTCGGCATTGTCGCGGGCGACAACCGGCATAGCTGGCTTGCGCTCGGCGCGGGCTGCCAGTGGATCGTCGCGCATGCGGGCGACACGCCCGCGTGGAAGAACTGGCCGGTCGACGAATTGATCCCGTATCCGGACGCGCCTGCCGCGTGGGCCGACTTCGCTGCCGAGCTGGTCGACGGGCCTGCGCCGCGGCCGTACCGTCCGGCTGACTGGCCTGCGCCCCAGGCGAGCGCGCCGCTGCCTGCCGAATTGCGCGAGCGGCCCTACGTGGTGCTGCATCCGGGCGCGAGCACCGCGGTCAAGCGCTGGCCGGCCACGCGCTGGCGCGAGCTCGCACAGCGCGTGGAGGCGGCAGGCTATCTGCCCGTCTGGAGCGGCGGGCCGAGCGAAGTCGAACTCGTCGCCGAGATCGGTCCCGATCCCGCGCAGCCGAATCTCGCGGGACGGCTCGGCCTCGCCGATCTGTGGCATGTGTTGAGCGGCGCGCGGGCGGTGGTGTGCCCCGATACCGGCATCGCGCATCTCGCGCGTCTCGTCGGCGTGCCGACCGTTGCGCTGTTCGGCCCCGGCAACGCCGGCATTCACGGCGCGGGCCGTTATTGGCAGGATGCGCCGTTCATCGCGGTGACGATCGCGGACATGCCGTGCCGCGATCAGCCGTCGATTTTCCGGCGCCATGTCGCCTGGGTGCGGCGCTGCGACCGCAATGCGGCGACATGCGTCGCCTGGCGCGGCGACCATGCGCACTGCATGGGCCGTCTTTCAGTGGATGCGGTGCATCGTGCGCTGCAAAACGTTTTGGCGCTTGCGCCGTCAAGTTCAAGTCGATGACGATAACAACATCGCGCGTCGAGCGCGTGCTCTGGATTGCTTGTCCTACGTTGATGTTTGCTGTGATGTTCGGTCACATGAACGGGGTCGTCAACACGACGCTCGCGTTGATCGGCGTCGGCACGCTCGCCGGCATCCTGTCCGCGAGCAGGCCGCCGTTGCGGCAATGGCCGCTCGTTTTTCCGATTGTCGCGTGGGCCGCTTGGAGCCTCGGGTCGGTCGGCTGGTCGCTGTATCCGCACATCAGCATGCGCGCCTGGCTCGACGAGGTGCTGTATCCGCTCGTCACGTTCTGGGGCTTCTGGCTTTTCGGCTCGCGCGTGAGGCGTCCGGAATGGCCGGTGCTCGTCGTGGCGGGGGCATGCGTACTGCTCGCGCTGCTGAGCGCGTTCTACTGGGGGCGCTTGCAGCCGCCGACACCGACGAACTTCCCGATCCGTTTCTACAACCGTGTTGGCCATACGAGCACGCTCGTCGTGTTCGCGATGCCGCTCTTCGTGGCGCTGCTGCTGCGCGTCCGCTGGCGCGTGATCGGCGCGATCGGGCTTCTCGCGTGCGGCTTCGTTGGGCTCGCGAGCCTGAACCGCTTCTTCTGGCCGGCCGTGGGCGCGACGCTCGTCGTCGCGTTCTTCCCGCTCTATCGGCGCCGGCTCGGCGTGAGCGTCGTCGCGATCGCGATCCTCGGCGCCGCCGCGCTCGGAATGCTCGAATACAGCGCGCGCGAGCGCGATCCGTCGGCGTCCACGGCGGCGGCATCGGCGTCGTCGGCCGCGCACGACATCACGGTCGCGGGCCAGCGGGTCTACGTGCCGGGCGAGCTGAACGCGCTCGGCGACACGCTGTCGTCCGACACGCGGCCGAAGCTCTGGGCGTTCTACGCCAAGCAGGGCAAGCACCACGCGTGGCTCGGCGTCGGCTTCGGCAAGCCGCTGCCGGGGCATGCGTACGCGGCCGATGCGCCGCCGCTGCTGCTGCAGATCGAGCCGCAGGCGCTGACTCACGCGCACAACCTGTTCCTCAATACGTGGCTGCAGACGGGCTACATCGGCGTCGCGCTGGAGGCGATGCTGTTCCTGAGCCTCGCGGGCGCGTTCTGGCGGCTGCGCCGCGCCGCGCCGGCGATGTCCGCGGCCGGGCTTGCGCTCGTCGTCGGAATGATCGCAAAGAACACCGTTGACGACTTCATGTGGCAGACGACGATGCTCGCATTCTGGTCGTTCGCGGGCTTCCTGCTCGGTCACGGCGAACGCGAGGCGGGCGTTTCGCGCGCGTCGCAGACCGGGGGCGCGCGATGACGACGCCTGCCGTTCCCGCGACCGCCGCCGCACCGGCGGCGGACGTCGTCCGCACGAGTGCGCGGCGCGTGCGCATCCTGTTCCACATCGACGACTTCGGCAAGGGCGGCACCGAGACCGCGCTGCTCGCGTGGCTCAATGCGCTCGATCGCCGTGCGTTCGAGATCGGGCTGTCGGTCACGTACCCGACGCAGGACCTGACGGCCTGGTGCGCGAAGGCGATTGCGTCCGATGTCGCGGTGCACGTGCTCGCGCCGGAGCGCTGGATGCATGCGCTGCATCAGCGCGAGCGCGTGAGCAAGCTGCGCGGCGGCGAGAAACTGCTGCACAAGGCGTCGACGCATGCGTTGATTCGGCCGCTCGTCGCACGTCGTTTTCTGCGGCTCGCGCGCGGCTACGACGTCGTCTGCGATTTCGATTTCTCGTTGCGTCGCATCGCGGGGCAGGGCGGCGTGCAATGGATCGGCGTGAGTCACTACAGCTTCGCCGCACGCTTCGGCGACAAGAGCGCGTCGTACATGGCGCGGCGCATCGGCCAGTACGAGCGCTACGCGGCGTTGGCGGTGCTTACGCCCGACATGCGGCGCGAAGCGCAGCGGCTCTTCGCGAATACCCGCGTCGCCGTCACCGAGCTGCCGAACGTGATCGATCCGGCGGCCTTGCGCGCACGGGCGGCCGAGCCGGCCGAGTTGCCGGCCGGGCGCTTCATCGTGTCGGTCGCGCGGCTCGACGAAGGGCAGAAGGATCACCGCACCTTGCTGCGCGCCTATGCGAAGGTGCGCGCACGCCGCGCCGATGCGCCTCGGCTCGTGCTGGTGGGCGACGGTCCTGACCGCCAGGTGCTCGAGCAGCTCGCGGATGCGCTCGGGCTGGGCGATGTGGTGCCGTTCATCGGCTTTTGTGCGAATCCGTTTCCATACGTGCGCGCGGCCGACGCGCTGATCCTGAGCAGCCGCTACGAAGGTTTCGGGATGGTGCTCGGCGAGGCGATGGCGCTTGGCACGCCGGTGATCTCGACGGATTGTCCGACGGGGCCGCGCGACCTGCTCGACGGCGGCCGCGGCGGGCTCCTCGTGCCGCCCGGCGATGCCGACGCGCTTGCTGACGCGATCGAGCGGGTGCTCGCCGACGGCGCACTGCGCGCGGCGCTCGTCTCGCATGCGTCGCACAGGATCGAATCGTTCGGGCCGCGTGCGGCGAACGCGCGCATGCAGGCGCTCGTCGCGAAGCTGCTCGAATCGGCGTGAGCTCGCCCGCGCCGCACGGGCGCGCGGGGCGAATTCGCTAAAATGTCCAGTCGCCCGTTCTTCCAGTCTTCATCGTGACCGCTCAGTTGACGCTTCTCCGGCCGCCGCGCACCATCCTCGTGTCCTGTACGCGCCGCCTCGGCGACGTGTTGCTGACGACGCCGCTCGTCCGGTCGCTGAAGGCGCGTTGGCCCGACGCGCAGATCGACATGATCGTGTTCCGCGGCACCGAAGGCGTGCTCGAGCACAATCCGGACATCCGCCGCGTGATCACGGTCGCGCAGCGCGCGCGGCCGAAGGCGCGCATCGCCGACGCGCTGCGCATCTGGCGCAAATACGACCTCGCATGCGCGGCCATCAGCTCCGATCGCGCGCGCTTCTATGCGTTCTTCGCGGGCCGCAAGCGAGTCGGGCTCGTCGATCCCGAGCGGGTGACGCGGCTCACGCGCTTCATCCTGAACGGCATCGCGCTCGACCAGCATCGCGACGTGCATACCGTCACGAGCAACCTCGCACTCGCCGACGTGCTCGGCGTGACGCTGCACGCCGACGTCGTCGCGCCCGGCATCGGCGACGATCCTGCCGCGCGCGCGCGTTTCGACGCGAAGCTGTACGCGACGCCCGCGCTGTCGCGCGGCGAGCCGTACGTCGTGCTGCATCCGTATCCGATGTTTCGCTACAAGCAGTGGCGCGAGGACGGATGGGTCGACCTCGTGCGCTGGGCGCGCAGCCAGGGTTTCGCGGTCGCGCTGAGCGGCGGTCCCGCGCAGGCCGAGCGCGACTATGCCGCGCGGATCGCGCAGGCGTCGGGCGAGCCGGTGCTGAACATGGCGGGCGAGTTGTCGTTCGGCGAGAGCGCCGAAATGTTCCGGCGCGCGCGGCTCTTCATCGGCCCGGACACCGGCGCGACGCACGTCGCAGCCGCATCCGGCGTTCCGACGATCGCGCTGTTCGGGCCGTCGAATCCGACGCGCTGGGGCCCGTGGCCCGCGCACTGGCCGGCCGGAAACGAGCCGTGGCCGTTGCACGGCTCGGGGCGGCGCGGCAACGTCTATCTGCTGCAGGGCGAGGGCGACTGCGTGCCGTGCAAGCTCGAAGGCTGCGATCGGCATGTGGACAGCTGGAGCCGATGCTTGACGGAAATGTCGTCGGCGCGCGTGATCGGCATCGCGACCGAGATGCTCGGTCGCGATGCATCGAAAACGCAGGCCGATATTGCGGTGCCGGTCGACATCAGCAAGCTCGGCGCACGGAAGTAGGGGGGCGTGGATCTTGGCGAGCCGGTGTGCTGGCGGCTCCTTCGCGGATGCGGTCGCTCGGGCGTGTGCGGGCGGGAGGTGCGAGAGGTGAGACGCGCTTGCGGGATGCGTGTTGCGCGACCAAGCCGGCGCGGTTCCGGTGAGCAGCGCGCCCGCGCTGCGCAGGCGGCCGCCTCGCGCGATGCGGCATCGCCTTCGGCCGGCGTATCGGCTGGCGCAGCAACTTCTTGAAGAATTTCGTTTGGAAACGTCGCCGCCGCCCCGCAGCGCATCAGTCGCGCGTTTGTCCCGGCCGCGAATGCCCGAGTTTCAGGAAGCGGTAGTAGACCGTCTCCGCATTGAACACGGCGATCATGAAGCCCGCCCGTCCGTCCAGGAACCCCCGCCGCAGCAGATAGGTTCGCACAAACGCCCACGCACCGCGGCCGAGCGCCTTCGCGAATCCGCCTTGCTTGCCCGCCGCGCGCCGCTGTGCAGCGCCCGCGCTCGAATACGCGTCGAGCTTGCGCAGCACGGTCTCGAAGTCTTCATACGAGTAGTGGAGCAGCTTGCCGTCGAGCTTCGCGGCCGGCCCGTCGAACACGAGCCGCTCGTGGACGAGGTCGTCGGAAAAGCGCGCCGCGCCACGCTTGAAAAGCCGAGGCACCCAGTCCGGATACCAGCCGCCGTGCCGCACCCAGCGGCCGCAGAAGCTCGACAGCCTGTCGAGCGCGTAGACCTGCGCGCGCGGCGCGCGCATCGCCGCCTGGATTGATGCGGCGAGCTCTGGCGTGACGACCTCGTCGGTATCGATCGACAGGATCCAGTCAGTGTCGAGCGCGGCGACCGCGCGATTCTTCTGCGGCCCGAATCCCGGCCAGTCGGCCGCGACGATCACGCGCGTGCCGTGCGCTTTCGCGATCTCGACGGTCGCGTCGGTGCTGCCGCCGTCGACGACGACGACGTCGTCGGCGAACGACAGCGCGCCGAGGCATTCGGCTAGCCGTGCCGCGGCATTGTGGGCGATGAGGGCGACGCCGAGCGTGGGTTCTGCCATGAAAGCGGTGTCTGAATGCGAGGTGGGCGTTGAGCGGTGAGCGCGAGTATACCCGCGCGTCGCGCGGCGGCTGGCGAGATCGTGCAACCGGGGCGGGACGGGGCGCGCTTGCGGCGAGCGCTGGGGAGGGCGGCTGTAGCCCGTCTGCGGTCTTCAGGCGGGGTGAGCCAGATTGGCGGGACTCGGCCGGGCGGGCAAGCCGATGAGTCGGAGGGGCCGACAAATCGGGGGCGGGAAAGAAGAACGGCAGGGAGGACGAAAGCGGGAAGCAGGAACGCGCAAGCGCGGCCGATGCGCCGTCGATTTGCGTCTCCTCACGCTTTGTTCATCTCGACCCATAATTTCGGGCGAATCCGGCGCGATGTGCTACCTTTTTCTATGCGCTCCGGCGCCGACAGCCGGTTGCGCCTTTTCACGGAGAGACTCGATGAAAGCACATCGTTTGCTGTGGGTTTCGATGGTCGCTGCCGGCGCGCTCGTGTCGTCGCTCGCAATCGCTCAACCGTCGCATGGCCCGGGCGGACCGGGCGACGAACGCCACGGGCCGCCTCCCGGCAAGCATGACGAACGCGATCACGGCGAAAACGGTGACCGCGGCGGCCCGCGTCCGGGCGAGCATCGCGGCGACGAAAATGCCGCGTGGCGTCGCGGCGATCGCCTGCCCGACGAATACCGCGACCGCCAGTACGTGATCGACGACTGGCGCGGGTACCACCTGTCGCCGCCGCCGCGCGGCTATCACTGGATCGGGATCGGCGGCGATTACCTGCTCGTGCGCATCTCGACGGGCGTCATTCTGCAGATCGGGCCGTAAGCCGGTCGACGTGCGGCGTGCCGCCCCGCTGTCTGTCGTCCGCGCCACGACGGCATGGGGCCGGATCGGGGCCGCGCCCATCCGCTTCCGGTGGATTCAGGACGGGCGCCGCGGCCTCGGCCCGTGGCGGCGCGGGGCGTTCGCCCATCGGTCCGGACGCGATGCGTCGCCGCCCATCGCCATCCTTCCATTTCCGCGCTCCGCCGCCTGCTGTCTTTCTCCTGCCGCAACGTCAGCCCTTGGCGAACCAGCGCCGCTCGATCTGCGACATCGTCCAGCCGACCGCTATCGCGCACGCGGTGCCGAGCGTCACCTCGCCGAGCCGCACGAGCGGGATGTCCCACAGCGGCCCTTCACCCGGAAACAGCAGCACGATCGTCGCGGTGATCGCGCCGAGCCGCGCGGCGCTGCCGACGTTCAGGCACCAGCAGCAGATGATCGCGATCACGATCGTGGCCGCGTACGTGACGACGTGGCCGGTGCCCGTCGCCGCGGCCGCAAAGCCGATCAGGCCGCCCACCATCGCACCGATGAACTGGTCGCGCGACAGATTGATCGTGTCCGCGTAGTTGTGCTGCGTGACCGCGATCGCGGTGATCGCCGCCCAGACGGCCTGCTCGGTGTGCAGCGCGCGGCCGATACTGTACGCGAGACACGCGCCGCCCGCGGCCTGCACGGCCATCAGCACGCCTTGCATCAGGCGCGCCTTGAGCGACAGGCCCTTGAACAGGTCGAGCACCGACTGCTGGATTTGCCGACGTGCGTCGTTGACTGCTTTGATCGTTTCCATCTCGTTTAGGCGAGGATAGGGGAATAGAAAGGGGATGCCGAGCAGATAAAAGGCGAAGGAGGCGGCGCGTAGCGCCCACCGCTTCCCGCCGAGTGCGCTTCAAGACGGTGCGCCGACGGCGGCGAACGGCGGCCGCGGCAGGCCGGCTGCGCGCATCGCTGCCGCATCAACCGTGCCGCGCGCCGTCACCGCGCCAGTCACTGCGCCGGCTCGGCGCTCGAACGCTGCGCGTCTTCGACGAGCGCCGCGTCGCGCGTCTCGGGCATCGCGAACCAGACGAGCAGCGTTGCGAGCGCGCCCGCGGTGGCAAGCCCGAAGAAGCTCGTGGCGTTGCCGAAGTGATCGGCGGCGAAGCCCGCGACCGCGGTGCTGAGCGTCGCGCCGATGCCCGCCGCGAGCCCGAAGAGCCCGATGCACAGGTTGTAGCGGCCCTTGCCGCCCGCGACGTCTGCGGCGATGAGCGGCAGCATCACGCCGAACACGGCGGCGCTGATGCCGTCGAGCATCTGAACCGGCACGAGCAGGTAAGGACTCGACACGCCGGCGAACAAGAGCGCGCGCAGCGGCAGCGCGGCGAAGCCGAGCAGCAGGATCGGCCGGCGTCCCCAGCGCTGCGCGGAGCGGCCGACCCACGGCGACAGCATCGCGACGATCGCTTGCGGGACGATGATGCACGCGGCGATCACGAGCTGGACGTTCTCGCCCATGCCCGCCGTCACTTCGCCCGCCGCGAGGTTGAGCATTGCCGCGTTCGACAGGTGGAACAGCACGACGCACGCGGCGAAGACCAGCATCCGCCGGTCGCGTAGCAGCTCGCGCAGCGTCTCGCGCTCCTCGTCTTCGTCGGCGTCGTCGCGCGCGGCGGGTGCGCGCGGCGTCGCGTGATGGTGGTGGTGGGTCGGCTCGATCATCGCGAGCGCGACGAGCGCGGGCAGCGCGAGCGCGGCCGTCAGCCAGAACACCGCGCGCGCGGAGAAGTACTCGCCCGTGAGCCCCATCAGGCCCGCCGCGACCGCGCTGCCGAGCGACGCCCAGCGCGCGTTGCGGCCGAGCCGGTCGCCGAGGCTCTCGCGGCCGACGAGCGCGAACGAGATCGCCGCCATCGCCGGCACGAGCATGCAGCTCGCGAAGCCGTGGAACACCTCGGCCGCGATCACCGGCACGATGGTCGGGCTCGCGGCGAGCAGCACCGCGGACAGAATGATCGCGGCGATCGCCCATGCGGCCGCGCCTTTCTTGTTCCTCAGCGCGTCGACGGCCGCGCCCCCCGGCACCTGGCTCACCATCGCGCTGATCGTGCCGATCGACAGCGCCATGCCGATCTCGCCCTGCGTCCATTTGTGCGATGCCAGATACGACGCGATGAACGGACCGAAGCCCGTTTGCACGTTTGCGACGAAGAAGTTGAGCCAGTCGAGGGCGCGCAGGCTGCGCGCGCTGACCGCATGCCGGACGGTCATCGTTTCGCACCTGCTTGAGCGGCGGCCGGCGCGGCTGCGGGCGCGCCGGGCGAGACGGCGAGGATCGGCTTGTCGCCCGCATAGGGCGGCGACGCCTTCAGCTGCGCTTCGTTCAGATCGAGGAGCGCGCGCGGCGACTTGTCCTTCGGCGCGAAGCGCAGCGCCGACCAGTTCGCGGCGATCGTGTGCCGGTCCGGATCGACGAGGCCGCCGACGTCGAGCACGACTGCCTGCGGCTGCGCGTCGCGGCCGATCAGCACGTCGACGACGCGGCCGACCTTCGCGCCGTTCGGGCGTTCGACGTCGGCATCGATGATTCGCATCTGGCCGGGATCGGCGCCCGCGTGCGTCGATCCCGTCAGCGGCACTGCCTTCGGACGGTCGGCGGGCGGCAACTGCGTGGCGGCCGGCATGTCGAGCACGATCGGCTCCTGCCTGCCGCCCGGCGTGAAGCGGAACAGCTTCCACGGGAAGCTGACCTTGCGGTCGCCGACGCCCATGAAGCCTTGCAGGTTCACGAGCATTTCTCGCGGCGCGCCGCTCGCGTCGGCCGTCATGTCGACTGCGCGGCCGATCACCTTGCCGCCGCGCCGCACTTCGCTGTCGAGGAGCGCATGCACTTGGCTGCGCTCGATCGCGCGCGTCGTGACGAGCGGCGCGGGCGAAGGCGCGGGAGGCGGCGGCGGCGCGGCGCGCGCGGGTTTGCGCGGCGGCGCGGCCTCGCGGCGCGGCTTCTTCGGCGCCGCGGCTTCGGCGGGCTCGGGCGCGCTCGCCGGCTCGGGCGCCGCGACGGGCTCGCTCGCCGGCTCGACGGGCACGGCGACCGCTTCGACGACGGGCGCGGGCGCTTGCGGCGCGCGGAACAGCGCACAGCCGGATAGCGCGAGCGTGGCGAGGACGACGGGAGCCGCAGTGGCGACGGGACGGGGGAGACGGAAGGCAGAATGCGGGAATCCGCCGCTCATCAAGAAATACTCCATGGACTGGGGCAGGCCGCATGGGCGGCATGGCTGTCGATGATGGCTGACGCCCAGAGGGCATCGCGGGAGGACAGAGTTTAACCTGTGAGGAATACGTGCCGGGAAAACGGCGACGGCGGCGCGCGGCGGATGCCGGCGCGGGACGTCTGAACGGAATGGTACGCCCGTGCGGGCGGCGGCGGGGCGGTAGCGGATGGGGCGGGAACGGTCGATGGCGAATGGCGGGTGATTCAGCCGTTCCCCGACGCGCGTCGTGCGATTTCCTTGCGTTCGCGCGTCGGCTGGCGGCTATTCTCAGCCCGGTTGTTTGGCCGGACTGCCGCTTTGACGAACACACGCTTCACGCTCGCCAGTTCAGGAATCTCCGCCCTTGCCGCCGGATAGCGGCGCAACTGATCGGTGACGATCTTGCGTGGCACGGGGCTTGTCGCCGCGGGATCGGTGGGGCGGCGAGCCCGCGCACGCGCGAGCACGGCGGTCGACGGGCGACGCGCTACTTCGGCGGCAGCGAACGGACGAATCCGAGCGCCGCGTCGACCAGCCGGCGACGCAGCGCATCGTCGCCGTACGCCTCCGGCGCGACGCGCACCCAGCCTTGCATCGGCCTGCCGCGCGAGATCATCCGGACGATGCCCGAACGCTTCAACGCCCAGCCGTCGTTGTCCTTGCCGAGCCTGACGAGCATTCCGTCGTCGCGGGCGCAGCACAGCAGGTTGCCGTCGAGCAGCCATGCCCAGCCGCCGAACATCGCCTTCGCGGTGAGGTTGCGCTCGAACTTTAGCTCGTCGTCGACGAGCGTTTCGAGGCCGGGATCGCGAGCCATGCGACGTTTTCCGTTGATGGGCGGCGCAGCGTGCGCTGTGCGCCGGTGAGCGTGCCGACCGCGCCGGCATGTTTCATCGTAGTGCGTGTGCGGCGCCGCGCAAATGCGCATGCCGGCGCTCGGGGGCACCGTTTTTCGAAGGACGTCTTGGAAGCGTGTGAGCGAGGCGCGCCGTGCGCCAGGCGATGTCGATGCCAATGTCGACGTTCGACGTTCGACGTTCGACGTTCGGTACACGGTACACGGTAGACGGCGAATTGCGAATGGCCAATGATCGATGGCGAACGGCGAACGGCGAACGGCGAACGGCGAACGGCGAACGGCGAACGGCGAACGGCGAACGGCGAACGGCGAACGGCGAACGGCGAACGGCGAACGGCGCGCATGCTGCTGGCATTTCGTCGTTCGTCGCGGATGTCGCGGGTAGCGCAGCCGACGCCGCCTGCCGCGCGGTCAATAGCCGCGCGTGACGAGCGACAACACCGACAGATCCGGGTGCGTGCCGTCGACGATGCTGCAGCCGATCGATACCGCTTCGTGGAACGCCTCGTCGGCGGTGCGGAAGCTCTCGTCGCCGTCCGCGTGAAACGGCACGGTGTGGCCGGGCAGCTTCGGATCGGCGCCCGGATGGCACACGTAGCCCGTGTACGTGTAACGGTTCGCGTCGGCTTGCGTCGGGGCCGGCGACACGTGAATCTCGAAGCCTTCGTAATCGACTTGTCGAGCCGGAATCGGCGATTCGGACATGGCTGTCTCCTGGGTCGCGCCCGGCGTCCGGCGCCGATCGCGCGGTCGTTTTTTTCGTTGTCGTCCTTTGAAGAAAATTCTAGGCGATCGGATCCCGAATAGCTCGTCGTCTCCCGCCGGGAACGGCTTGCCATCGATCGACCTTTCGACCGATCGACCGATCGACCGATCGGCCCCGCTCGACTGGCGGCGTTGGGCGGAACCGCGGCACGCCGCTTGCTGCGCGACGGACTTGTTCACTGCAGGAGGTGCCATGCGACCCGAATTTTCTCGAAGCATATGGCGGGCGGTCGCCGTCGGCGTGACGGCGGCCGGATTGGCGGTAGCGATGTCCTCATGCTCGAAGCAGGGCGGTTCGAACGCCGATTCGAGCTCGACTGGTGCGACGGGCGGCGTGCAGCCCGCGCCGATGGCGCCGTCCGGCAGTTCCGGCGCGGCGGGCGGCAGTGCCGCATCCGCCGGCGGGTGAGGACGGATCGCACCGACCGGGCGCGCGGCGCGCATCGGACGTGCGGTGCGCCGGCGCTCGATCGGGAGAGGGCGTCGACTGGAGCCGCACGCTGATTCCCGCCGACGAGCGAGCCATACGAACCAAACGAGCCGCCCGGAGGCAATTCGGCGGAAAGGCCGCGGCAACCGCTCGCTCGATCCGGGCGAATTCGCCGGGCAGCGGCGATGTCGCGGGCGCGAACCGGCGTCGGTTCGACATCGATACCGACCGCGACGATCGTGCGTTCGAAACGAACGCCGCCGAACTCGACAGCGATGCGGATCGTGCGGAGAAGGTCGAGCGCGCGTTGGCTGGCGGACGGCGGCTCGACGTTCGATGAACACGCGGATATCGAGCCGGTTCGCGCCGAGCGAGTGCCCCAGTCGAGGCGCAACGGCTGAGCGGGGCGCGGCGCTTTTTTACAATGCGCGTGCAAATTGCGGCGGCGGCCAAGCCGAGTCGCGCCGGCAGCGAATCGAACGGCTGCGCGGCGCGACTCGTGCGCCGCATGCGTGCCCAGCAACGGCCCGATCGATTCGAGCAGCGTCGACCGAGCGACTGTTTTCGCGACGTAGCGAATTTTTCCGTCTCGTGTCGCGTGACGGGTTCTCGGCCGAATCAGTCATCGGCGCTGCATCGTCCGCAACCGTCGGGCGACGACCGTCGTCGTGCGTCGCCATTGTCGACCGTCGCCGCCTCGCTGCCGTTCGTCATGCACCGTGGCGCGGCAACCGGGATCGCGAGGATCGACTCATTCCGTCCGGCGGAGTTTGCCGTAGGCAAGCAGCCGCGCCCGTGCCGCCGCGCCGCGTTTTCAGGCGGGCCGGCGCGTCTGAAGACGCAGGTTCGCGCGATCAGTCGAAAGCCAGGGCGGAATGGTACAGATGCAGCAGATCGTCGATGGTCGCGAATCCGTCGATCCGAAGCCATGACTTGTCCGGCGCCGCGCGCAGCAGCAAGACCGGGTTGTGATCCATCTTGTCCTGCCGGTACACGTTGAAGGCTTTCTGCGCGGCGACGCTTGCCGCTACGGTTCCCGTGTAGTGTTGCCACTCCGGTCCCGCACCGAACTTCGCTGCATACTCGCGCAGGCGCGCAGGCGTGTCGTTTTCCGGATCGATCGAAATCGACACGATATGGACTTTGTCGCGGTCCGCGCCGAGCTCGTGCTGGAGCTGCGACAGCGTCTGGCTGATCACCGGGCAGATCGACGTGCAGGTGGTGTAGATGAACGTCAGCACGACCGGACGTCCGTCGTCGAGTTCGTCTTTCAGCGCGACCGTCTTGCCGTCGTCGCGCACGAGCGTCACGGCCGGCACTGTGTATGCCATCGTCGATGTCTTCATGCTCGACATCATCATCGGGTGATGCGCATGCATGTCATCTTGAGCCGATGCCGGATGTCCGATGAGCGTGAGCGCGCCGGCCGCGATGAGCGTGTTGGCGAATGTGGATAGCTTCCCGGCCATGTTCATTTCGGTCTCCCTGAGTGGGTGGGCCGCGTTGCTCGTCGTCGTCTTGGGCGACGCGCTTGCGGCGCGGCGAATCATCGTCCTGCGAATCGGGCAGGGCGATGTCGGCGTCTACGGGACGGTCCACGCCCCGTCGGCCACGATGCGCGTGCCGCTCGTGTCCGCGAAGTGGACCAGGTAGCCGCCTTTCGATGCGAGGCGCTGTCCCGGCGCAAGCGTCAGGCGCGGATAGTAGCCGGTGATGACGCGCTGTTCGAGCGTGTCTTCGATGCGCTCGACGAGATAGTCGCGAACGTAGGCTCCGGTCACGCGGCCGAGCGCTTCTTCGAGCAACACGCACGCGAGGAAGGTGTCCGCTTGAACCTGTCGGTCGACGATCGGCACGTGTCTGGTGGCCGCCCAGTCGAGCATGTAGTCGACGCGTCGGCGCACGCGATCGGGCATGTCGAACGGATACGCGATGTGCGTGACCGCACGCCAGCCGCCAGGCAGCGGCGCATGATCGAGGCCGCCCATCATGCCGGACATATAGACCATCCGCGTCGGCGCGGCTTGGCCCAACGTCGCGATATCGGCGGGGCGCAGCCACAGCACGAGCGCATCGTTTTTCGAGATGCCGTTCAACGTTTCCACGACGCGATCGGCCGGCATCAGCGCGTGGCGAGACACGTCGAATCCCCGTGCACGCAAGGCGGTGGCGAGCACTTGCGCACCCGCTTCGCCGCTGTCGCCGACCCGATACACTTCGTGGACCGTTTGTGGCGCGACGTCGTGGTCGCCTCGAGCGATTGCCGACGCGATCAGTCCGGCCTCCAGCAGCACGCCGTTCGAGAAGTAGATCGAATAGAAGTCGTCGTTGCGGGCGTCCGGCACCTCGACGTTCGGAAACAGGCATGGAAGACGGGCGCGCTCGCAGAACGCGCGAACGGGCGCCCAGTTTCGCCCGCCCAGTCCCGAGATCACCGCGAACACCGGCTCGGCGGCCAGATGCCGGGCGAGCTGCGCTTCCCACGTCGATGCCGAGCCGCTCAGTTCCCAGACGTGCAGTTGCCAGCGGCGCGAAGTCGAGGCCGGCGCGTCGCTCGACAGATGCGGCGGGGCCGCGCTCGCCGGAAATGCGTCCTTGTCGGCGAAGTAGTGCCGCAGCACGTCGAGCGTTGCGCGGCGCTTCACGGGCTCGGCGTCCGGCGTCGTGATCGTCGCGAAATGCAGGACAGTGCCGGCGACGCCCGGCGCGGGCCGCGGATCGAGGCGTTTCAGATAGCGGAGCAACGCCGCCATGTCGTCGTCGTTCAACGCGAAACGCGGCATCAGGTAGCCTAGGCGTTGGCCTTGCGCATCGATTCCGCTGCGGATCGCACGGGCGAGCGTCACGTCGGTATAGGCGGAGCGATCGCTGCGCATGCTCTGCACGTACGGCATGCCGGGACGCTCGCCGGTCAGCGTGCTCGGATGGAACAGGTACGTTCCGGCGATCGGCGGGATCGTCGTGAAGCCCGATCTGGCTCCAAGGCCGCTGCGCCGATGGCAGCCGACGCAGGCGACCGCGGGTCCTTCCATGCGCAAGCCGCCTTCGCGCAGCGCCTGAAGGGGCGCGCCGGAGCTCAGCGTGCCGTTGCGATAGATCGCCTCGCCGGGACCGTCCGGCGGCGGTCCGTCCGCCCGCGCCGTCACGGTGGCGGACAGCGCGAGCATCAGGGCGAACAGCGGCGCGAGCCGCGTCGGCGCAAGCGCCGGCACGGCGGACGGATGCGCTGCGTCCGATGCGGCGGCCCCGGCCGTCCGACGCAATCCGCCATGCGAGCGGGCGTGGTCCGGCATCGGCGGTTTCGAATCTCCGTCGTGTTCCGGCAGCGCCCGTTCGGGCAGATCCTCGTCACGGCGCATCGATCAGCGCTTGCACCAGATTGCCGGCGATCGGACGTCCGAGTCCGGTGACGTAGTCGTAGCCGGGCATCGCGTCGCACACCGCGCCGCATGCGCCGTTCGCGCCGCTCGTGACGTCGTGGAAAGTCGTTCGGTACGAAGCAGACGCGATGCCATACAGGACCGCTTCGACGGCGCTGACCGCATTCAGCGTGGATTTGCCGCGCTCGATCCGCACGCCGTTCGCGATCGCGAGCAGGCCCGACCATTGAGGCGCGCCCGCGCTCGTTCCGCCGGCCACGAACCAGCCGCGCCGCCCGCCGTATCCGTACGAGTCGTATATCGCGAAACCCGACGCCGGGTTTCCTGCGTAGGCGACGTCGGGCACGCGGAGCGCATGCCGTAGCGAGTGTCGTTTCATGTCGTTCCTCTGCCGTGAGCGATCCGGGCGGCGCCGACGATCCTTCGATCGAGGGATCGTCGATCGTCGGCGCGCGCACTGCGCAGCGCTATTGGACTTTGGCGCTCGTAAACGTCAACGCCGTTCCCGCGCCGGCGATCACGAGCCAGTTGGTCGGATCGGATGTCACGACCGTGGCCGATCCCCCGGTCACGACCGGCAGTTGATAAGCGTTCTTCGGCAGCAGCCACGTCATGTCCTGCAGGCTCGTCGGCTGCGACGCGCTGAACGACCAACCGCTGCCCGTATCGGTCGCCGTCCATGTGACGAGCAGGCGCCGCCTGTCGAACTGCGTCAACTGGTCCATCGTGTACCACTTGTACTGCCCGGTCGCGATCAGCGTGTTCGCATAGTTGAAGAGGGTCGCGAGTATGTTCGGGTACCACGACGCGCCGAGCGGGTGCATGTAGATGAGCCGGGTCGTGCGATTGGCGACGACGAAGTTCATCAGCGACTCGTACCAGTTCGTGACGTCCGTCGTCGATACGCCGAACTCCTGGAACTCCTCGAACGTCGCGTACTTGCCGAACGGCATGACCGGGAACGCCCAGATGCCGGGATTCAGCAGCGCGGCGTTGCGGTACGCGCGGGTCTGCGCCATGCCGGTGTGGCCGGTGAAGTAGTAGCCCGAATAGCCGTTGCTCTCGAGCCAGGTCACGGCCCACGTCGGCGTGTTGCCTTCCGGCGCCGCCCATTCGACGTCGGGCTTGCCGGTGACGGACTGCACCGCCTGGCGGTTCAGCGCGAGGTACTGCTGGAACGTGCTCTGATCGGTCTCGCTCGCGTTGGCGCCCCAGTAGTCGTGGTCCCACCCGCCGTGACTGCCGATGTTGTGTCCGAGGCCGAGCAGATACTGCATCAGCTGTTGTGCCTGCGTGTTGTTGGTCAGATTGATGCCGAGGCCGTCGCCTATCGTCGCGTCGTCCGGGCCGGCCGTCACGACGATCGAGAACGGACCGTTGTTCCAGACGCCGAGCGACTTCAGGTACAGCGCCGGCTGGATCATCTCTTCCGCGCAGAAGTGCCAGTTGAGCACCATCCCCGCTTGCGCCTTCGGCTCGAGCGACAGGTGCGGCATCGACAGCACGTTCGTCGTGAAGTAGTGCAGGAAGCCATGAAGCGGCATGCCGTCGGTTTGCCCTTCGAGGTAGCTGAGCGGCATGTTCACGAACAGCACGCCGCCGCTGCCGTAAGCGTTGTAGCCGGCGACGAGGCCGAAGTTCGGCGAAGTCAGCAAGGTCGTGCCGCTGTATGTGCCCTGCGTGACGAAGCTCGGATACGTGAGGAAGCCGTACACATAGCCCGAGATGCCTTCGAGCGCGTCCGTCGTCGTGGCGGCCGTCGTCGTGACGAGCGCGGACGTTCCGGTGGATGTCGTCGACGTCGACGCAGTCTTGCTCTTGCTCTTGGTCGACGTCGCGGTATAGGTGCCGGACTTGACCTTCGGGCCTTTGAACACGCGGCCGAGATTCAGGCTGATGTTGGTCGCGAGGCCGTTCTCGGTCTTGTAATTGAAGTACGCGTTGTGGTTGTAGCCGGACAGGCCGCCCGGATTGGTCCGGCTAGGCTGCAGATAGAGCACCTGGCCGGGCGACGCGGAAACGGATACGGACGCCGACGTCGTGACGGCAGTCGTGGTCGAACCACTGGTCGAACTGGTCGTTGGCCAGGTCATCGACTTCCCGGGCGGGATCTGGAGCGTGCGCAAGGTGCTCCCCATGCCGGTCACGGGCCCCAGTCCGATCATGTTGCCGCGCAGCGAATCGTAGAGCACATAGCTGACGCCCGCCATCGCGCTGAATCTCGACTGCGGAATCGGATAGAAGCCGGTCGACGTGAGGACGCCGAAATCGTAGACCAGCATCACGTGCCCGCCGTTGAGCGTGTAGTTCTGGATGGCCGTCACGAGCGTGTCGTCGGCTGCCGTATGGACCTGATCGGGCAGGATCAGGCCTTGATACTGCTGGAGCGTGGCTCCCGCCTGTTCGAACTGGCTGTCGTAGATGATCGAGATCTGCAGGCCTTCTTCCGATGCCGCGTCGAGCCAGGCGGACACGCGCGGATCGGGGAGCGTGAAGTTGTCCGGCAGCAGCAGCAGCAACTGGTTCGACACCGCGTTTGCTCGTCCGGGGACGATGGTCAGACATAGAGAAAACAGGATCAGGCATGTCCTGAGGAACCGAATCGACTTGACCAGCATGGTGCTCTCCTGTCGGGATGGACGACATGTGATATCCAACACTCCTGGTGCGCGGCTCGTCCGGATACGCTCGGCGGCGACGCGCGGGGAACGACGTCGGCCGAGCGAATTGAAGATGGGTGGGCGACAGGCACGTTGCGAACCCGTGGCGTATTTTCGAGCGGGAAACAATCTGGCGCGGCACGGCTTCCATCAGGAAGTGCCGGATCACCAGTCATCCTCGGACGCGCGTCGAATCCGCCATTGGCAGCGCGTCGAAAGAAGCTAGCAACGTGCCAAGCCGGTCGCTTGCCGGATGCATGGGACGCCGGGCGTACGTGGATACCGTCGCCCTTCGGAATCGGCGAAAAATGTCGCAGTGTTGATACGTGACGCGCGGGAAGCGGCGCGTTTCCGTCGCCGCGAAGACATGACGAGCTCGGGCGCGGCGAGGCGCCGACGTCGCTTCGCGAAATGAGTGACGTCGGCGTGCCGTCGGTACGGCGGATGGCGACGCCGCCGGCATCGAATGATGAATGCGCTCGCGCTAGGCGGGATATTGGACGGCTATGCGCGAGCGACGCGAAGCGCGGCGAACGAGGGAGAAATGATGCTGGTATGCAACGTCGGCCTTCGTCATTTCACCTTGAACGCGTAGTCGCCCTGGGTCCGATGCCCGTCGGAGGCCACGGCCACCCAGTGCACGGTGTACTTGCCGGGCGCCAAGGGTGGCAACGGGACGCTGATCGTTTTCGCGTCGTTCGGTGCGACGGCTGCCTTGGCGGTATTCACGGGCTTGCCCGCCGCATCGCTGACCGTGAGGGCGCTGAAGGCAGGCTCGAGCGGACCGTTGAAGACGATCGTCACGTTCGCGGGCGGCGATACCTCGGCGCCCGCCGACGGCGATTGCGTTTGCGGGAAGACATGTGCGAAAGCCGCCGAAGGGATCGCGAAGCAGGCGATCGTCGCCGCTGCGGCGCAAGCGCCGCGAAGCCGGCCGAATAGGATCATGTTCATTCTCCCTTGCCGAAGAGGGGTTTGCCGAGCGAGTTGGGCAATACGTCGTCCAGATAGAGATGCGCCTGCAGCAGGATGCCGACGCCTTTGCCGCTCGCATGATTGACGGGAATCTGCGCCTCGACGCCGAATTGCCCCCAGCGATTGAGCCACAGCAGGCCGGGGTTGACGGTCCCCGTGGTATGTCCCGAGCATGGGCCGCCGGTGCACGTGTTCATCGGGAACTCGACAACCGGAATCAGATTGCTGAAAGGCGCCTTGAGCCCGACGTCCTGCACGTAGTTCTGCAGATAGGGCAGGCTGTATTGCAAGGTGACGCCCCAGTTCAGCGAATCCGGATCGGCGCTGCTGGTCGTCAGGCGTGGTCCGACGGTGCCCGTGATCGCCAATGGGCGCAGATATTTCAGGCCGTCGGGTAGATCGCCGAAACCCTTGCCGACGTACAGCGTCGGCGTGAGCGCGGAGTGCGGGTCGGCGATCGCCTTCGAACCGGTTCCGCCGAGCTCGGCCACCACGCCGGCCGACGCCATGAATTCGTGCGCGGCGTTCACGTAGAAGCGATACTTGGCGCCGACCGCGAAGTTGTCGAATCCTCGTGCCGAGCCGCCGTTCGGGGCGTTCACGTTCACGTAGGTTCCCGTCACCGACAACGCGAAACTCGGCGTGATCAGCTTGTCCCATTCGAGCGTCGTCGTATGGGTGTTCTGGGTGTCGCCGTCGTCCGTTTGCGACTTGAGGTGCCCGAATTCCAGATTGAGCTCATCGCCGACGCCGGGGTCGTCGACCGCCATCGTCGCCGGGAATACGCGATTGCCCGCAATGGCGTGGGCGGTGGCAAGAGAAGGCGCGAAAAGCGTGGCGGCTACGGCAGCCGGAACAACGAGCGTCGCGAGTGCCGGCATGCCGCTGCGAAGTGCGATGGTGCGCATGATTTATCCTTTTTGAATGGTCGCATGTGTGCGGTCGCGCAGCCGTCGACGGATGCACGACTCCGCGGCGACGCAATGGCACGCGCGTCGCCGCATGACTGCTTCAATCAGGATAGAACGGGCGGGGCGCGTGGCTGCGCAGCGGTGAGCGGGAAGACGCGACGAGGCGGCGAAATCGGCGCGGCGGCAGTCGCCTGGACTGTCCAAATCGTCGGCGTGAATTCGGCGGTCGTGCTCGGCACCACCGGCGTGTGCGCGAGCAGCCCGCAATACGCGCACGCCTGCCAATGAACCGCTTTTTCGGACGACGGCGACGAGTCGGATGACGTCGCGTCGTTGCCGTCCTGCGCGGAGCAGAAAGCGCTCGACAGTTCGCCGAAGTGATGGCTGTTTGAAAGCGTGTGCGAAACCGTCGGCGCGAGCGTCGTCATCAGGATTGCAAGCAATCCGAGAATGCTGCCGATCTTGCGATGGAGAAGGCTGCGCATGGCCTTGACGGAACGACGAACGGGCCCGAGAGCTGCTGCGGATTATGTCACGAGTCGCCGGTATTTCCGATCAGGGTGTCCCCGACGAAAGCTTGATCGGAATCATCGTGCGCGGTGTTGCGCCGAAGTTTCCGCGGTCGTGTCGCGGTTCGCCGCCGGGCGGCGTCGGCGTCGGCCGATTCCGGGGGGCGACGATTCAGGAGCGGGAACGATTTCCGCTTTCGTGGCGTTTGAGCGCGTACCGGATTGTTCGCGCTCGCCTGCCGCCTTGCGTCTCGGTGCTCGGCGCGGCTTGCGGCGGCGGTGACGCCGGCGATTGCTACATCAGCACGATGTCGTATTGCTCCTGACTCAGATTCGACTCGACCTGCAACGACACCGGCTTGCCGATGAAGTCGATCAGCATCGCGAGATGCTGCGACTCCTCGTCGAGAAAGAGGTCGATCACCTGCTGCGACGCGATCACGCGGAATTCGCGCGGATTGAACTGCCGCGACTCGCGCAGGATCTCGCGCAGCACGTCGTAGCAGACGGTGCGCGACGTCTTCACCTGGCCCTTGCCCTGACAGGTCGGGCACGGCTCGCACAGCACGTGCGCGAGCGATTCGCGTGTGCGCTTGCGCGTCATCTCGACGAGCCCCAACTGCGAGAAGCCGTTCACCGTCACGCGCGTGCGGTCGCGCGACAGCGCCTTCTTCAGCTCGGCGAGCACCGCGTCGCGATGCTCGGCGTTCTCCATGTCGATGAAGTCGATGATGATGATCCCGCCGAGGTTGCGCAGCCGCAATTGCCGCGCGATCGTGTGCGCGGCCTCGAGATTCGTCTTGAAGATCGTGTCGTCGAAGTTGCGCGCGCCGACGTAGCCGCCCGTGTTCACGTCGATCGTCGTCATCGCTTCCGTCTGGTCGATCATCAGGTAGCCGCCCGACTTCAGATCGACGCGCCGCGACAGCGCCCGCTGGATCTCGGTCTCGATGTTGTACAGGTCGAAGAGCGGCCGCTCGCCGGTGTAGTGGTGCAGCTTCGGGCTCACGGCCGGCGTGAACTCGCCCGCGAAGTCGACGAGCCGCTGGTACGTCTCGCGCGAATCGACCTGGATGCGCGTCGTGTCGTCGTTCGCGAAATCGCGCAGCACGCGCTGCGCGAGATCGAGATCCTGATACAGCAGGCTCGTCGCGGGCAGGCGCTGGCCTTGCGCCACGATCGTCGCCCAGGTCTTGCGCAGGTACGCGACGTCGGCGGCGAGTTCGTCGCCCGTCGCGTCCTCGGCGATCGTGCGCACGATGTAGCCGCCTTTCTCGTCGGCGGGGATCACGGCGGTCAGCCGCGCGCGCACGGCCTCGCGCTCGGTCTCGCTCTCGATCTTCTGCGAGATGCCGATGTGCGGCTCCTGCGGCAGGTAGACGAGCGTGCGGCCCGCGATGCTGATCTGCGTCGACAGCCGCGCGCCCTTCGTGCCGATCGGGTCCTTGATCACCTGGACCATCAGCGTCTGCCCCTCGAACACGGTCTTCTCGATCGGCTGGTGCACGACGGCGGGCGCGTCGCCCGCGCGCGGCTGCCAGATGTCGGCGACGTGCAGGAACGCCGCGCGCTCGAGTCCGATGTCGATGAACGCCGACTGCATGCCGGGCAGCACGCGCACGACCTTGCCGAGATAGACGTTGCCGACGCGCCCGCGCGACAGCGTGCGCTCGACGTGAAGCTCCTGCACCGCGCCTTGTTGGACGAGCGCGACCCGCGTTTCCTGCGGCGTGATGTTGACCAGGATTTCTTCGTTCATGGTGTGATTCAGAAGGAGACGTGCGCCGCGCGAAGCAGTGCCGCAGTCTCAAAAAGGGGCAGACCCATGATACCTGAATGGGAACCGTCGATTCGTTCGACGAATTCCGCCGCGCGCCCCTGGATCGCGTAGGCGCCCGCCTTGCCGAACGGCTCGCCGCTCTCGACATAGCGCGCGAGCGCGGCGGGCGCCGCCGCCGCGAAGCGGACCTCGGAGCGCGACAGCGCGGGCGGCATCAGCTCGCCCGTCGCGTCGATCACGGCGAGCGCCGTCAGCACTTCGTGCGTGCGGCCGGCGAGGCGCGCGAGCATCGCGAGCGCGTCGGCGGCGTCGGCGGGCTTGCCGAGGATCGCGCCGTCGATCGTCACGGTCGTATCGGCGACGAGCACGGGCGCGGCCGGCTTGCCGTTCGCGACGAGCCGCGCGCGCGCCGCTTCGGCCTTCGCGACGCACACGCGCAGCACGTAATGGTCAGGCGCTTCGTCCGGCAGCTCCGCTTCGAGCGCTTCGGCGTCCTCATGGGGCGCGGGCGTCAGCAGTTCGTAACGCACGCCGAGCTGATCGAGCAGTTCCCGGCGGCGGGGGCTTTGCGAGGCGAGGTAAATGAACGGGTAGGACGGGGCAGCGGCGCTGTCGGGCATCGTCTTGTCTCGATGGGCGCGTGCGCGGCGCGTCGGGCGACGGCCGCTACGCGCGATGATAGGGATGATTCTGCGTGATGCTCCACGCGCGGTAAAGCTGCTCGGCGAGCAGCACGCGAACCATGCCGTGCGGCAGCGTGAGGCTCGACACGCGCAGCAGCAGTTCGGCGCGCGACTTGAGCGCCGGATCGAGCCCGTCGGCGCCGCCGATCACGAACGCGACGTCGCGGCCGTCCTGCTGCCACGCGGGCAGCGCCTGCGCGAGCTGCATCGTGGTCCAGTCGCGGCCGCGCTCGTCGAGCGCGACGACGCGCGCGTGCTTCGGCAACGCGGCCTCGATCCGCTGCTTCTCGGCGGCCATCACGCTCTCGGCCGTGCGCGAGCCCGAGCGCAGCTCGGGCTTCACCTCGCGCAGCTCGATTCGCAGCTCGGGCGGCATCCGCTTCGCATATTCGTCGAAGCCGGTCGCGATCCAGCCGGGCATCTTGTGGCCGACCGCGACGATGTGCAGTTTCATGGCGGCGAAAGCAATGAAAGCGGCGGCGCGTCAGCGGCGGCGCGCGGCCGTCGTCTTGCGGGCCGGGCGCGCGACGGGGGCTTCGTCGTCCGCGTCCTCGTCTTCATCGGCGCCGTCGGCGGCGCGCGCGCCGCGCGCACTCGGCGACGCCGGGCCGCCCAGCTTCATCCGCACGGGCTTGTCGCCCCAGATTTCCTCGAGGTTGTAGTACTGGCGCAGCGCAGGCTGCAGGATATGGACGACCGCGTCGCCGCAGTCGACGAGCACCCACTCGCCCGTGTCCTCGCCTTCGGAGCTGACGATGTCGCCGCCCGCTTCCTTGACCTTGTCGCGCACGTTGGACGCGAGCGCCTTGGTCTGCCGGTTCGACGTGCCGGACGCGACGATCACGCGGTCGAACAGCTCGGTCAGATGGCTCGTGTTGAACACTTTGATGTCTTGCGCCTTGATGTCTTCGAGAGCGTCGACGATCACGCGTTGGAGTTTGCGGATATCCATGGAATCAGGGATGGTAGAGACGGTGTTGGAGAATATAGGCCCAGACGGCGCCGGGCACGTGCTCGGCGGATGCGTCGGGCACCTGCGCGCGTCGCGCGATGCATGCGCGCAGATGCGCGCGGATGTCGGTCGCGGCGACGTCGAGCGAGAGCGTCGTGTCGATCAGCAGGCGCCCGGCGGGCGTCGCTTGCAGCACGTCCGCGCTCGCCTGCCGGCTCGCGATCTCGGCCGCGACGGCGGGCGACGCCGCCGCGAAGTCGAAGCCCGGCCGCGTTGCCGCGCACACGTGCGCGAAGTCGAAGAGCCTGCGCCAGTCGCGCCACGTGTCGAGGCGCACGAGCTGGTCGGCGCCGATCAGCAGCGACAGCGATGCATCGGGGCCGATCCGCTTGCGCCAGCGTTCGAGCGTCTCGACGGTGTAAGTCGGGCCGGCGTGCTCGATCTCGTCGGTCGCGACGCTGACGGCGACGCCCGGCAGCACGAGCGAGCCCGCCGCCGCGCGGGTCATCGCGAGCCGGTGCTCGGCCGACGAGACGTCCTGCTTCTGATACGGCTGGCCGGCCGGCATCAGCACGAGCTCGGTCAGGCGCAGCACGCCAGCGAAGCGGCGCGCGAGCGCGAGATGGCCGTCGTGGATCGGATCGAACGTGCCGCCGAGCATGCCGATGCGGCGCGGCAGCGGGGGCGGGCTGGCGTTGTCGGGATGCAGAACGGGTCCTTTCGCGGGATCGGCTCGGCGGGCGGCGGAGCGGCTCATGCCCAGTCGCGCGGCGCGAGGAAGTCGCTGTAAAGGCGCGCCTCCGGCGTGCCCGGTTCCGGACGCCAGTCGTAGCGCCAGCTCGCCGTCGGCGGCATCGACAGCAGGATCGACTCGGTGCGCCCGCCGCTTTGCAGGCCGAACAGCGTGCCGCGGTCGAACACGAGATTGAACTCGACGTAGCGGCCGCGCCGGTACGCCTGGAACGCGCGCTCGCGCTCGCCGTACGGCGTGTCGCGGCGCCGCTCGACGATCGGCAGGTACGATGGCAGGAACGCATCGCCGACGCTTCGCAGCATTTCAAACGAGCGTTCGAAGCCGAGCTCCGAGAAGTCGTCGAAGAAGATCCCGCCGACGCCGCGCGCCTCGTTGCGGTGCTTCAGGAAGAAATAGTCGTCGCACCACTTCTTGAAGCGCGGGTAAAGATCGGCGCCGAACGGGTCGAGCGACGCGCGGCACGTGCGATGGAAATGCTGCGCATCTTCGTCGAAGCCGTAAATCGGCGTCAGATCCATGCCGCCGCCGAACCAGAACACGGGCGCTTCGCCCGGCTTCGTCGCGATCAGCATCCGCACGTTCATGTGCACGGTCGGGCAGTACGGATTGCGCGGGTGCAGCACGAGCGACACGCCGAGCGCCTCGAAGCCGCGCCCGGCAAGCTGCGGACGCGCGGCGCTCGCGGACGGCGGCAGCGCGTCGCCCGCGACGTCGGAAAAGCCGATGCCCGCGCGCTCGAAGAAGCCGCCTTCTTCGAGGATGCGCGTGCAGCCGCCGCCGCGCAGCCGCTCGCCGGGGCCGCGCCGCCACGCGTCGGAGGCGAGCGGGGTGCCGTCGAAGGCGCCGAGCGCATCGGCGATGCGCGTCTGCAGCCCTTGCAGATACGCGCGTACTCGGTTGACGTCGTAGGTCGAATCGGTCATCGATGTGGGGTGGCGTCCGTCTGACGGACGCCGTCAAAAAATGCTTCTGCCGGGCATTCTAGCGAACCCCGGCAGAGCAGAGGGCGCGCCGGCCGCGAAGCCGGCGGGCGCGTGGCGGCGCGGCGCGTCAGACCGTCTTGCGGCTGAGCGCGCGGTAGCCGATGTCGCGGCGGTATTGCATGCCCTCGAAGTTGATCTGGTTGATCGTCTCGTACGCGGCCTGCTGCGCGCCGCGCACCGAATCCGCGAGGCCGACGACGCACAGCACGCGCCCGCCCGACGTGACGAGCTTGTCGCCGTCGAACGTCGTGCCCGCGTGGAACGTCACCGAATGCGCGGTTTCCGCCGGAACCCCGTTGATCCGGTCGCCCTTCCTCGGCGAATCGGGGTAGCCGTGCGCGGCGAGCACGACGCCGAGCGCGGTGCGGCGGTCCCAGTCGAGCTCGACCGTGTCGAGCGTGCCCGCGATCGCCTGCTCGACGACCTTCGAGAAATCGCTCTTCAGGCGCGCCATGATCGGCTGCGTCTCCGGGTCGCCCATCCGGCAGTTGAATTCGAGCGTGCGCGGGTTGCCGTCCTTGTCGATCATCAGGCCCGCGTACAGGAAGCCCGTGAAGCGGATGCCGTCCTTCTCCATCCCGCGCACGGTCGGCATGATGATCTCGCGCATCACGCGCGCGTGCATCTGCGGCGTGACGATCGGCGCGGGCGAGTACGCGCCCATGCCGCCCGTGTTCGGGCCGCGGTCGCCGTCGAGGAGGCGCTTGTGATCCTGGCTCGACGCGAGCGCGAGCGCGTTCTTGCCGTCGACCATCACGATGAAGCTCGCTTCCTCGCCGTCGAGGAACGCCTCGATCACGACGCGCGCGCCGGCGTCGCCGAGCTTGTTGCCGGACAGCATCATGTCGACGGCCTCATGCGCCTCTTCCAGCGTCGCCGCGACGACGACGCCCTTGCCGGCCGCGAGGCCGTCGGCCTTCACGACGATCGGCGCGCCCTTCGTGTCGAGGTACGCGTGCGCGGCAGCCGCGTCGGTGAAGGTTTCGTAGTCGGCGGTCGGAATGCCGTGGCGCTTCATGAACGCCTTCGCAAAATCCTTCGAGCTCTCGAGTTGCGCCGCTTCCTTCGTCGGGCCGAAGACCTTCAGGCCGCGCGAGCGGAAATGGTTGACGATGCCCGCCGCGAGCGGCGCTTCCGGGCCGACGAGCGTGAACGCGACGCCTTCGGACTCGGCGAAATCGGCGAGATCGTCGAGCGAGCTCAGATCGACGTTCTTCAGGCGCTCGTCCTGCGCGGTGCCGCCGTTGCCGGGCGCCACATAGACGAGCTGGACGCGCGGCGACTGGGCGAGCTTCCAGGCGAGCGCATGTTCGCGGCCGCCGGAGCCGACGACGAGTAGTTTCATGGGATTCCCCGCAGACTAGAAAATAGGACGGCCGGCGCGCACGAAGCGGGCCGGCCGCGAAATTCGGCTGCGGCCGCCTTTCGCCGGAAAGTGCGGCCGCTCAACGTTCATTCCTCGACGACGACGGCGTTCGTGTAGACCTCCTGCACATCGTCGAGATTTTCGAGCGCGTCCAGGAGCTTTTGCATCTTCGCCGCGTCTTCGCCGGTGAACTCGACCTCGTTCTGCGGCTTCATCGTGACTTCGGCGAGTTCGGCCTTGAAGCCTGCAGCTTCGAGCGCGTCCTTCACCTTCGAGAATTCCTGCCAGTCGCACAGCACTTCGATCGAGCCGTCGTCGTTCGTGTTCACGTCGTTCGCGCCCGCTTCGAGCGCCGCGTCCATCAGCGCGTCTTCCGACGTGCCCGGCGCGAACAGGAACTGGCCGACGTGATCGAACATGAACGCGACCGAGCCGTCGGTGCCCATGTTGCCGCCGAACTTCGAGAACGCGTGGCGCACTTCGGCGACGGTGCGGGTGCGGTTGTCGGTCAGCGTGTCGACGATGATCGCCGCGCCGCCGATGCCGTAGCCTTCGTAGCGGATCTCTTCGTAGTTCGCGCCGTCCGCGCCGCCGGCGCCGCGGTCGATCGCGCGCTTCACGTTGTCCTTCGGCATGTTCGCGTCGGCCGCCTTGTCGACCGCGAGACGCAGGCGCGGGTTCGAGTTCGGATCACCGCCGCCGAGGCGCGCCGCTACCTGGATTTCCTTGATGAGGCGCGTCCAGATCTTGCCGCGCTTCGCATCGGCTGCCGCTTTCTTATGCTTGATGTTGGCCCATTTCGAGTGACCAGCCATACTTTTCTCCGTCCGCCCGCGCGCATGCCGCGCCGGCGTTTAGCAATGTGTCTGTCGTTGAGTCCGGCGGCCGCGTGAGCGGGCGAGCGCCGCTTGGGCCGCGCGTTGTCGAGTGGAACGAGATTTTATCACGCGACGGTGCGCCGTTTGGCGGCCGGGCGATGGCCGAACCGCCGCGGAACCGCGCGCGAACCGCGGCGCGCCGAGGGGTGGCCGCGCGCGAGCGGGCGGCGGGGCATGGCCCGCGCCCGCACGAATCGCCGTTTTTTCCCGTCAGTTTTTCGTGCCGAACAGGCGGTCGCCCGCGTCGCCCAGGCCCGGGACGATGTATGCGTGGTCGTCGAGGTGCGAGTCGAGCGACGCGACGTAGAGCTTCACGTCCGGATGCGCGTCCTGGAACACCTGCACGCCTTCCGGCGCCGCGACGAGCGCGAGGAACATGATCCGGTTGCCCGGCACGCCGCGGTGCTTGAGCACGTCGATCGCGTAGGCGGCCGAATAGCCCGTCGCGACCATCGGATCGCACAGGATGAAGATCCGGTCTTCGAGGTCGGGCAGGCGCACCAGGTATTCGACCGGGCGGTGGTCGTCGGCGCGGTACACGCCGATGTGGCCGACGCGCGCCGACGGAATCAGCTCGAGCAGGCCGTCCGACATCCCGACGCCCGCGCGCAGCACGGGCACGATCGCGAGCTTCTTGCCGGCGATCACGGGCGCGTCGATCTCGACGAGCGGGGTTTCGACCCGCTTCGTCGTGATCGGCAGGTTGCGGGTGATCTCGTAGCCCATCAGCAGCGTGATTTCGCGCAAGAGCTCGCGGAACGTGCGCGTCGACGTGTCCTTGTCGCGCATGTGCGTGAGTTTGTGCTGGATCAGCGGATGGTCGAGGATGAAGAGATTCGGAAAACGGCTGTCCTGTTTCATGGGGCGGCGGCTCAAGGGATTCGGGGACGGCGGGCGGGCTGGGTCGGCAGTGCGCGCGCGGAACAGCCGCAAGTTTACCGAAGATGAACGCTCGCGATCCGGATATTATCGGCGTTTCGACGCGCGCTTCGACGCGCGTTCGGTCGCAGGCGGCGGGGAACGCGCGGGCGGAGCGTCCGGCGGCCCCGTCGGCGAGGGATTTCGTCACACAGACATCGGCAAGGAACACGTTCAATGGATCTGGGAATCGCAGGACGGACCGCGCTCGTGTGCGCGGCCAGCAAGGGGCTCGGGCGCGGCTGTGCGCAAGCGCTCGCGGCCGAGGGCGCGAAGCTCGTGATCGTCGCGCGCACGCGGCAGACGCTCGATGCCGCCGCGGCCGACATCCGTGCGAAGACGGGCGCCGACGTGACGGCCGTCGCGTGCGACATCACGACGCCCGAAGGCCGCGCGGCCGCGCTCGCCGCGTGCCCGCAGCCCGACATCCTCGTGACGAACGCGGGCGGCCCGCCGCCCGGTGACTTTCGCGATTTCTCGCACGACGACTGGATTCGCGCGCTCGAGGCGAACATGCTGACGCCGATCGAGCTGATCCGCGCGAGCGTCGACGGGATGATCGCGCGCCGCTTCGGCCGCATCGTCAACATCACGAGCTCGGCCGTGAAGGCGCCGATCGACGTGCTCGCGCTGTCGAACGGCGCGCGCTCGGGCCTCACGGGCTTCGTCGCGGGGCTCGCGCGCAAGGTCGCCGAGCACAACGTGACGATCAACAACCTGCTGCCGGGCCTCTTCGACACCGACCGGATTGCGACGACGCTCGCCGCCGCGGCGAAGGCGCAAGGCGCGACAGTCGACGCGCTGCGCGCGCGGCGCACGAACGAGATTCCGGCGAAGCGCCTCGGCACGCCCGACGAGTTCGGCGCGGCGTGCGCGTTCCTGTGCAGCGTCCACGCGGGCTACATCACCGGGCAGAACTGGCTGCTCGACGGCGGCGCGTATCCCGGCACGTTTTGAGTGTCTCGTCCCGGGCCCGCAGCCCGTAAAGTGGCGATGCGGCGCGTGGGCGCCGGCCGCGGTCGCACGCGGCGCGCGGGCTCGACCCGCATCGATAGGTCAGCAGAAAAGGATTCGCAGATGAGCACACCCCGCATTGCGCTGATCGCGCACGATGCGAAGAAGGATGAAATCGTCGCGCTCGCGAGCGCCTACCGGCCGACGCTCGCGCAATGCCGGCTCGTCGCGACGGGCACGACGGGCGGACGGATCGCGCAGGCGCTCGGGCTCGAAGTCGAGCGCAAGCTGTCGGGGCCGCTCGGCGGCGACTTGCAGATCGGCGCGGAGCTTGCGGACGGACGCGTCGACGTCGTGATCTTCCTGCGCGATCCGATGACCGCGCAGCCGCACGATCCGGACATCACCGCGCTCGTGCGCGCGTGCGACGTGCACGACGTGCCGGTCGCGACCAACGTCGCGACGGCGCGCATGCTGCTCGACGACCTGACGCGCCGGCTCGCGGCGAAGGCGTGAGCGGCGCGGCGCGCCGCGAGCGGATGATGCGGCGTGGCCGGGATCGGGGTTGGGCGGGCGCGCCGGCGCTTCCCCGTTGCGATTCGACCGTGCCGCCGTTCGCTGAACGCGTGGCGGCGCGCTTGTCGTGGCTGCCGCGCGGCGCGGCGCAGCGCTTGCGCCGTCCGCCGGCGCAGGCCGGCCGGTTTCCTTTTCGATGACGCATCGACTCCGCGTCGAAGCCAAGTCCTGCAAGCGTTCTCACAACGCGCGACAATCTTGCGGCGCGGCGCGGCGCGGCGCGGCGCGAGCGTGCGCCGGCGGCGGCAGCGTCGTCGGGCGCGCGTCTCGTTTCGCCCGCTCGTCGCGGACGGCGCGCCCGTCCACGCATTCCGCGCGCCCGCGCATCGCCCGGGCGCGCCAGCCGATTCCGAATTCAACGCTCAACGCAACCAGGAGAGCCAGCATGCCGAAGGCAATTCGTTACGACCAGCCGGGCGGCCCGGAAGTCATGAAGTGGGTCGACGTCGATGTCGGCGCGCCGCAGCCGGGCGAAGTCCGCATCAGGCAGCACGCGGTCGGCCTCAACTACATCGACGTCTATTTCCGCACCGGCCTTTACCCGCAGCCGCTGCCGGGCGGCCTCGGCATGGAGGCGGCGGGCGAGGTCACGGAAATCGGCGGCGGCGTGAC
Organism: Burkholderia sp. ABCPW 14; assembly: GCF_001523835.1. Lineage (NCBI taxonomy): Bacteria > Pseudomonadati > Pseudomonadota > Betaproteobacteria > Burkholderiales > Burkholderiaceae > Burkholderia > Burkholderia sp. ABCPW 14. The sequence goes on from NZ_LOVS01000099.1 coordinate 100,249, forward strand.
GACGCTCAAGCCGGGCGACCGCGTCGCCTATGTCGCGCAGCCGCCGGGCGCCTACGCGCAGGAGCGCGTGCTGTCCGCCGCGAAGCTCGTCAAGCTGCCGGACGGCATCGGTTACGACGACGCGGCGTCGGCAATGCTGCAGGGCCTGACCGCGCAGTATCTGCTGCGCCGCACGCATCCGGTCAAGCCGGGCGACACGATCCTGATCCACGCGGCGGCGGGCGGCGTCGGCCTCCTCGTCTGCCAGTGGGCGAAGGCGCTCGGCGCGACGGTGATCGGCACGGTCGGCTCCGACGAGAAGGCCGCGCTCGCGAAGTCGCACGGCTGCGACCATCCGATCGTCTATACGCGCGAGAACTTCACCGAACGCGTGAAGGAAATCACGAACGGCGCGGGCGTGCCGGTCGTCTACGACTCGATCGGCAAGGACACGTACGTCGGCTCGCTCGACTGCCTCGCGCCGCTCGGGCTTTTCGTCAGCTTCGGCAACGCGTCCGGGCCGCTGCCGCCGATCGACTCGAAGGAATTCTCGTCGCGCGGCTCGCTGTTTTTCACGCGGCCGACGCTGTTCTCGTACATCGCGAAGCGCGAGGATCTCGATCGCAACGCGGCCGAGCTGTTCGACGTGCTCACGTCGGGGCGCGTGAAGACGAGCATCCAGCAGCGCTATCCGCTCGAGAACGTCGCGCAGGCGCACCGCGATCTCGAGGCGCGGCGCACGACGGGATCGACGATCCTGGTGCCTTGACCACGCGGGCGCGCGTCTCGTCTCCCGAGGCGGATGCGCCGAGGTCGGCGCGCGCCGACCGCGCGCGCGCATGCGAGCCAGCGCGCGCTGACGCGCCTTTTCGCCGCGGAAACGGGGATGACGTTCGCGCGCCGGCGAGAACACTTGCGCGTCGCGCGTGCGGTCGACGAGTTCGCGCGCGGCCTGTCGATCACGCCGATCACGCAAACGACGCTCGAACTCGGCTACGGGAGCGAGCAGCGTCACGACGCTGCTCACGCGGCTCCTGCATCCGGCCGCCGCGCCACTCCATGCAGCGGCGCCATGCACGGGACGGTTGCTGGCCGCAAGGCGCGCCGCGCCGCCCGACGCCGGATGGCATGCCGCGCGCCGGCTGCGTGCCCTTCGGCGTTTACGCGTTTTTTACATCCCCCTTCGAACCTTTGACCTGCCCTTTACACGCGATCCTCTAACGTTTCACCGGTTCGATTTGGAACACGGAGAAACAAAAATGGATGCGGTTTACATAGGCGGTCTGGCGCTTTTCACGGGGTTGATACTCGCGCTGATCGCCGGTTGCGAGAAGCTCGCGCAATACGGTCGCGGGGGGCGTGCATGAGCTGGATGTTGTGGTTGGCGGGGGCGTCGACGTTCCTGCTGTTCGCGTATCTCGTCTATGCGCTGCTGCGCGCGGAGGACATCGAATGAACGCGAACAATCTGTTGCAGGCGGCGCTTTTCATCGTCGTTCTGATCGCGGCCGCGGTGCCGGTCGCGCGTTATCTGACGCGCGTGACGGACGGCTCGTCGGCTGTCGTGCGCATATTCGGCCCGCTCGAGCGCGTGCTCTACCGGATCGCCGGCGTCGATCCGCAGGCCGAGATGAGCTGGAAGCAATACGCGGTCGCGACGATCGCGTTCAACGCGCTCGGCGTGCTGTTCCTCTACGCGCTGCTGCGCGTGCAGGGCCTGCTGCCGGCCAATCCGCAAGGCTTCGGCCCGATGACGGTCGACGGCGCGTTCAACACCGCCGTCTCGTTCGTCACGAACACGAACTGGCAGGACTACACGCCCGAGCAGACCGTCAGCTATCTGACGCAGATGCTCGGCCTGACCGTGCAGAACTTCCTGTCGGCGGCGACGGGCATCGTCGTCGTGATCGCATTGATCCGCGGCTTCGCCCGCCATACCGCGCAGACGATCGGCAACTTCTGGGTTGACGTGACGCGCGTGACGCTCTACGTGCTCGTGCCGATGGCCGCGATCATCGCCGCGCTCCTGATGAGCCAGGGTGTGATCCAGAACCTGAAGGCGTACCAGGACGTGCCGACGCTGCAGACGACCACCTACGCGGCGCCGAAGCTCGACGCGCAGGGCAATCCCGTCAAGGACGCGAAAGGCAGCCCGGTGACGGTGCAAACGCCCGTGAAGTCGCAGACGCTCGCGATGGGGCCCGTCGCGTCGCAGGAAGCGATCAAGATGCTCGGCACGAACGGCGGCGGCTTCTTCAACGGCAACTCCGCGCATCCGTTCGAGAACCCGACGCCGTTCTCGAACTTCCTGGAGATCTTCTCGATCCTGATCATTCCGGCCGCGCTTTGCCTCGTGTTCGGCAGCGTGATCGGCGATCGCCGGCAGGGCGTCGCGGTGCTCGCCGCGATGACGGTCGCGCTCGCGGTCGCGATCGGCGTCGAGACGAGCGCGGAGCAGGGCGGCACGCCCGTGCTCGCGGCGCTGAACGTCGACCAGGCGCCGAGCGCGCTGCAGGCGGGCGGCAACATGGAGGGCAAGGAAACGCGCTTCGGCATCGCGCAGACGGGCATTTTCGTCGTCGCGACGACGGCCGCGTCGTGCGGCGCGGTCGACGCGATGCACGATTCGCTGACGCCCGTCGGCGGCCTCGTGCCGATGCTCCTGATGCAGCTCGGCGAGGTGATCTTCGGCGGGGTCGGCTCCGGCCTCTATGGGATGCTCGTGTTCGCGCTCCTCGCGGTGTTCGTCGCGGGCCTGATGATCGGCCGCACGCCCGAGTACGTCGGCAAGAAGATCGAGTCGTACGAGATGAAGATGGTGTCGATCGTCGTGCTGCTGACGCCGCTTCTCGTGCTCGTCGGCACGTCGATCGCCGTGCTCGCCGACGCGGGCCGCGCGGGCATCGCGAACCCCGGCCCGCACGGCTTCTCGGAGATCCTGTACGCGTTCAGCTCGGCGGCGAACAACAACGGCAGCGCGTTCGCCGGCCTGTCCGTCAACACGCCGTTTTACAACTGGATGACGGCGATCGCGATGTGGTTCGGCCGCTTCGGCACGATCGTGCCGGTACTCGCGATCGCGGGCTCGCTCGCCGCGAAGAAGCGCATCGCCGCGACGAGCGGCACGCTGCCGACGCACGGCCCGCTCTTCGTCGTGCTGCTGCTCGGCACGGTGCTGCTCGTCGGCGCGCTCACCTACGTGCCGGCGCTCGCGCTCGGCCCGGGCGTCGAGCACCTGATGCTGTTCGTCGGCGCGCATTGAACGCGCATACGCCACGAGAGGACTCGCGCAAAGCCGGTCGACCGGCGATGCGCATCTGAGGATTGCAATGACTCAACATTCCACTACGCGATCGATGTTCGACCCGGCGCTCGTGCGCCCGGCGATCGTCGATTCGTTCAAGAAACTCACGCCGCGCACGCAGTTCCGCAACCCGGTGATGTTCTGCGTGTACGTCGGCAGCGTCCTGACGACGATCCTGTGGGTCGCCGCGCTGATGGGGCAGGCCGAGGCGCCCGCGGGCTTCATTCTCGCGGTCACGCTGTGGCTGTGGTTTACCGTGCTGTTCGCGAACTTCGCCGAGGCGCTCGCCGAAGGCCGCTCGAAGGCGCAGGCCGCGTCGCTTCGCAGCGCGAAGAAGGACGTGATGGCGAAGAAGCTCAACGAGCCGCATCCGAAGTCGCCCGTGCGCATCACGACGGCATCGGATCTGCGCCGCGGCGACGTCGTGCTCGTCGAGGCGGGCGACACGATTCCCGCCGACGGCGAGGTGATCGATGGCGTCGCGTCGGTCGACGAATCGGCGATCACCGGCGAATCGGCGCCCGTGATCCGCGAGTCGGGCGGCGACTTCTCGTCGGTGACGGGCGGCACGCGCGTCTTGTCCGACTGGATCGTCGTCCAGGTGACGGCGAACCCGGGCGAGGCGTTCCTCGACCGGATGATCGCGATGGTCGAAGGCGCGAAGCGCAAGAAGACGCCGAACGAGATCGCGCTGACGATCCTGCTCGTCGCGCTGACGATCGTGATGCTGCTCGCGACCGCGACGCTCCTGCCGTTCTCGATGTTCTCCGTCGAAGCGATGAAGGCGGGCCATGTCGTGACGATCACCGCGCTCGTCGCGCTGCTTGTGTGCCTGATCCCGACGACGATCGGCGGCCTCTTGTCCGCGATCGGCGTCGCCGGGATGAGCCGGATGATGCAGGCGAACGTGATCGCGACGTCGGGCCGCGCGGTCGAGGCGGCGGGCGACGTCGACGTGCTGCTGCTCGACAAGACGGGCACGATCACGCTCGGCAACCGCCAGGCGTCGACGTTCCTGCCGGCGCCGGACGTGACCGAAGTGATGCTCGCCGACGCGGCCCAGTTGTCGTCGCTCGCCGACGAGACGCCGGAAGGCCGCAGCATCGTCGTGCTCGCGAAGGAGCGCTTCAACATCCGCCAGCGCGACATGGCCTCGCTGCACGCGACGTTCCTGTCGTTCTCCGCGCAGACGCGGATGAGCGGCGTCGATCTGTCACCCCATGGGACTTCCTCCGGGGCGCCGGGCCGCGAGATTCGCAAGGGTGCGGCCGACGCGGTGAAGAAATACGTCGAGGCGAACGGCGGCCGCTTCCCGGCCGAAGTGGCGAACGTGGTGACGGACGTCGCGCGGCGCGGCAGCACGCCGCTCGTCGTCGCGCAGAAGCATGCCGATGCGGGCGGCCAGGACGTCGCGCGCGTGCTCGGCGTGATCGAGCTGAAGGACATCGTGAAGGGCGGCATCAAGGAGCGCTTCGCCGAGCTGCGCAAGATGGGCATCAAGACCGTGATGGTGACGGGCGACAACCGGCTGACGGCCGCGGCGATCGCGGCGGAAGCGGGCGTCGACGACTTCCTCGCGGAAGCGACGCCCGAGGCGAAGCTGTCGACGATCCGCGAGCATCAGGCGGCGGGCCGGCTCGTCGCGATGACGGGCGACGGCACGAACGACGCGCCGGCGCTCGCGCAGGCGGACGTGGCGGTCGCGATGAACTCGGGCACGCAGGCGGCGAAGGAAGCGGGCAACATGGTCGACCTCGATTCGAATCCGACCAAGCTGATCGAGATCGTCGAGATCGGCAAGCAGATGCTGATGACGCGCGGCTCGCTCACGACGTTCTCGATCGCCAACGACATCGCGAAGTACTTCGCGATCATCCCGGCCGCGTTCGCGACGACCTATCCGCAACTGAACGCGCTGAACGTGATGCATCTCGCGACGCCCGCGTCGGCGATCATGTCGGCCGTGATCTTCAACGCGCTCATCATCGTGCTCTTGATTCCGCTCGCGCTAAAGGGCGTGCGCTACCGCGCGCTCGGCGCCGCGTCGCTGCTGCGCCGCAATCTGTTCGTCTACGGGCTCGGCGGGATTCTCGTGCCGTTCGTCGGCATCAAGCTGATCGACGTCGTGCTCGCCGCGCTCGGCTGGGTTTAAAGGAACATCGCCATGAAATCACTGTTTCGTCCGCTCATCGTCGTGTTCGTCGTGCTGGCCGCCGTGACGGGGCTCGCGTATCCGGCCGTGATGACGGCTTTCGGCCAGGCCGTGTTTCCGTCGCAGGCGAACGGCAGCCTCATCGAGAAGGGCGGCTTGGTCGTCGGCTCCGCGCTGATCGGCCAGCAGTTCGATGCGCCGCAGTACTTCTGGGGCCGCCTGTCCGCGACGAGCCCGATGCCGTACAACGCGACGGGCTCGGGCGGCTCGAACCTCGGGCCGCTCAATCCGTCGCTCAAGGACCAGGTGAAAGGACGGCTCGACGCGCTGAAGGCGGCGGGCACCGATCTGTCGAGGCCCGTGCCCGTCGATCTCGTGACGGCGTCGGCGAGCGGCCTCGATCCGGAAATCAGCCCGGCCGCGGCCGACTACCAGGTCGCGCGCGTCGCGCAAGCACGCAAGATGGCGGAAGACGCGGTGCGGCAGCTCGTTGCGGACAATACGGCAGGCCGGCAGTTCGGCGTGCTCGGCGAGCCGCGCGTGAACGTGCTGAAGCTGAACCTCGCGCTCGATGCCGCGCGGGCCGCGCATTGACGCGAGACGCCGGGGAGCGCCGCGCCGTCCGCGAGGCCGCGCGGGCGCGATCGCGGCGATCGCGGCGAAAGCGGCGGCGTGAGCGCGCCGCCGCCTTTGCCGCCACGACATCCGGACGACGCCGCCTCGGCGTCGTCCTTTCCTTTTGGGGCGTTTTGGAACGACAATGAACTTCAGCCGCCAACCGGAGACCTCGGCCTCGCATGAACCGTCCCGATCCTGACCAGCTTCTCGACAAGATTCAACGGGAAGAGGAAAAGCAGCAGCGCGGCAAGCTGAAGGTTTTCTTCGGCGCGTCGGCGGGCGTCGGCAAGACCTACGCGATGCTGCTGGCCGCGCGCGCGCGCAAGCAGGAAGGCGTCGACGTCGTCGTCGGCATCGTCGAGACGCACGGCCGCAGCGAAACGGCGTCGCTCCTCGACGGGCTCGACGTGCTGCCGCTCGCGCGGATCGAATACCGCGGCCGCACGCTCGGCGAGTTCGATCTCGACGCGGCGCTCGCGCGCCGCCCGCAGCTCGTCCTCGTCGACGAGCTCGCGCACTCGAACGTGCCCGGCGCGCGGCACCTGAAGCGCTGGCAGGACGTGTACGAGCTGCTCGACGCGGGCATCGACGTCTACACGACCGTCAACGTCCAGCATCTCGAGAGCCTGAACGACGTGGTCGGCGCGATCACGGGCATCCGCGTGTGGGAAACCGTGCCCGATCGCGTGTTCGACGTCGCCGACGAAGTCACGCTCGTCGACCTGCCGGCCGAGGAGCTGCTGAGCCGGCTGCGCGAAGGCAAGGTCTATTTGGCGCAGCAGGCCGAGCGGGCGGTGCGCAACTTTTTCCGCAAGGGCAACCTGATCGCGCTGCGCGAGCTCGCGCTGCGCCGCACGGCCGACCGCGTCGACGCGCAGATGCGCGAGTACCGCGCGGACCGCTCGATCCAGCGGATCTGGCAGGCGCGCGAACGCCTGCTCGTGTGCGTCGGCCCCGGCCCCGAGGCGCCGACGCTCGTGCGGGCGGCCGCGCGCCTCGCCGCAAGCCTGAAGGCCGACTGGCTCGCCGTGTACGTCGAAACACCGCGGCTCGCGCGGCTGCCGGGCGCGGTCAGGCAGCGCACGCTCAACGCATTGAAGCTCGCGGCCGAGCTCGGCGCCGAGACGGCGACGCTGACGGGCGCGGACGCGGTCGCCGCGCTGATCGGCTATGCGCAGGTGCGCAACGTGTCGAAGATCGTCGCGGGCGGCTCGTCGAAGAGCGGCTTCCTGCGCCGCTTCTCGCGGCCCTTCGGCGAGCAGCTCGCGGAGCGCTCGGGCGACGTCGACCTGATGCTGATCCGCGCGTCGGCGAGCGAAGATGCGCGCACGCCGCTCGATCCGGGCGCGCGCGCATGGCGCGACGCGTTCTCGAGCGTCGTCGACGGCCGCTCGCCGCCGCGCAACTACGGCTATGCGGCGACGATCTGCGCGCTGATCACGGTCGTCGCGAACCTGCTGCACAGCCAGCTCGACCTGACCAACCTCGTGATGCTGTACCTGCTCGGCGTCGTGTTCTCGGCGGTGCGCCTCGGGCGCGGGCCGGGCGTCGTGCAGTCGTTCCTGTCGGTCGCCGCGTTCGATTTCTTCTTCGTGCCGCCGCGGATGTCGTTCTCCGTGTCGGATACGCAGTATCTGCTGACTTTTTTCGGGATGCTGCTCACGTCGCTCGTGATCAGCCATCTGACGTCGAGCCTCACGCGCGGCGCGTATATCGCGCGCCGCCGCGAGCGGCGCACGAGCGCGATGTACGCGATGGCGCGCGAGCTCGCGGCGGCGCTGACGGCCGAGCAGATCGTCGAGATCGGCAGCCGGCACGTCTCCGAGGTGTTCCGCGCGCGCGTCGCGATCCTCTTGCCCGACAGCGGCGACAAGGTCCAGCAGAAGATCGAGAATCCCGACGAGACGGTGACGATCACGGGCGCGGCGCTCGACATCGACGTCGGCCAATGGGTGTACGACCAGCAGAAGCCGGCGGGCCACGGCACCGACACGCTGCCCGCCGCCGCCGCGCTCTATCTGCCGCTGAAGGCGCCGATGCGCACGCGCGGCGTGCTCGCCGTCGTCGCGAAGGATTCGCGCGAGCTCGAGGTGCCGGAGCAGCAGCGGATGATCGACGCGTTCGCCGCGCAGATCGCGCTCGCGCTCGAGCGTGTCCACTACGTCGACATCGCGCGCGACGCGCTCGTCAACATGGAGTCCGAGCGGCTGCGCAACTCGCTGCTGTCGGCGATCTCGCACGATCTGCGCACGCCGCTCACGGCGATCGTCGGGCTGTCGTCGATGCTCGCGAACGCGCGCGGCGCGGTGCGCAACGGCGGCGGCCCGCCCGCGCGCGAGGACGAGCTCGTCGAGGCGATTCACGACGAGGCGCTGCGGATGACGGGAATCGTCACGAACCTGCTCGACATGGCGCGGCTGCAGGCGGGCAGCCTGCAGCTCAAGCGCCAGTGGTCGCTGCTCGAGGAGACGGTCGGCGCGGCGCTCGCCGCGTGCAAGCGCGTGCTCGCGCGCCATCCGGCGCGGGTGCGGCTGCCCGCCGACCTGCCGCTGCTGCAGATGGACGCGGTGCTGATGGAGCGGCTCTTCGCGAACCTGTTCGAGAACGCGGCGAAGTACACGCCGCTCGATACGCCGATCGAGATCGGCGCGGAGCGCATCGTCGACGACGGCCGGCCGTTCGTGCGCGTGTTCGTCGACGATCGCGGCCCGGGGCTGCCGGCCGGCATGGAGACGCGGATCTTCGAGAAATTCACGCGCGGCGAGAAGGAATCGGCGACGCCCGGCATCGGCCTCGGGCTGGCGATCTGTCGCGCGATCGTCGACGCGCACGGCGGTAAAATCGGTGCGCTCAACCGGGTCGGGCCCGGCGGCGAGGTCGAGGGCGCGCGCTTCTGGTTCACGCTGCCGGTCGAGACGCCGCCGCCCGAGCCCGGCGTCGTCGACGAGGAGGCGGACGCCGAGGCGAATGAAGGCGCTGGCGCAGGCAACGCCGCGCTCGGCGGCGCGATTGGCGAATCCGCCGCCGGGCCGCGCGCGCCGGGCGGTTTCGCGGCCGACGAGCGCGTCGCCGATGAACGCGGACGCGGCGGCGAACGCGCTGCCGGAACGCCTGCCTCCGCTCCCGCCGGCGAGCGCGCCCGATCCGCTTCGGCGGCGCCCGCGCCACAACGTGACGACGGCGCGCCGGCGCCCGTATCCAACGAACATCCGCCTGCCCATGAGTGAACCGACCGTCACCGTCGTCCTGATCGAAGACGAAAAACAAATCCGCCGTTTCGTGCGCAGCGCGCTCGAGGAAGAGGGGATTGCCGTGTTCGACGCCGAAACGGGCCGCCAGGGCCTGATCGAAGCCGCGACGCGCAAGCCCGATCTCGCGATCGTCGATCTCGGCCTGCCTGACGGCGACGGCCTCGACGTGATTCGCGAGCTGCGCGGCTGGTCCGAGATGCCGGTGATCGTGCTGTCGGCGCGCACGCACGAGGAAGAGAAGGTGGCCGCGCTCGACGCGGGCGCCGACGACTATCTGACGAAGCCGTTCGGCGTGTCCGAGCTGCTCGCGCGGATTCGCGCGCATCTGCGGCGGCGCAATCAGGGCGGCGCGGCTGAGTCGCCGCTCGTGAAGTTCGGCGACGTGTCCGTCGACCTCGCGCTGCGGCGCGTGTGGCGCGGCGGCGAGGTCGTCCATCTGACGCCGCTCGAGTATCGGCTGCTCGCGACGCTCGTGCGGCATGCGGGCCGCGTGCTCACGCACCGGCAGTTGCTGCGCGATGTCTGGGGACCGACGCACGTCGAGAGCCATCATTACCTGCGGATCTATATGGCACACCTGCGGCAGAAGCTCGAGGCCGATCCCGCGCAGCCGCAGCACATCGTTACCGAGACGGGCGTCGGGTACCGGCTCGTCGGCGCGGGTTGACGCAGCGGGCGTTGCGGGCGCGCGCCGGCGGGCCGTATTGCTCGTCGCGGCGCGGCGTCGTGCCTCACCGCGCTTCGCCGCGCCTTGCTTTGCCAGCCGCGCAGGCCACGCAGACCGCGCAAATCGTACCCGCCAGCCGGTCGCGGCGCCCGAACCGAGTGCGGCGTCGGCCGCGCCTGACGCCGCCGCGCGCGTTTTTCTCTTATGCTGAGCGCTCGACAATCACAACGAGGAACTCAACCATGCTCGTCCGTCTACTGTGCGGTTGTGCATTGGGCATCGGCGCCGCGGCGGCGCTCGCGCAGCCGCTGCCGTCGAATCGGTCGGCCGCGCTCGCCAATCCGGCGTCGGTGAATTGCGAAAAGCTCGGCGGCAAGGTGGCGATCCACGACGGCCCGCGCGGTCAGTTCGGGATCTGCGTGTTCAAGGACGGACGCGAATGCGACGAATGGGCGCTCTACCGCGACGACCGCTGCGTGCAGCTCGATGCGCACGGCTGGCCGATCGCGCAGCATGGCCGGAAACCCGAGTCGAAATGATGCGGCCGGTACGCCGGCACGCCGGCGCGGCGCGATTCGCGCCGGGCGCACGGCGCGCGGGCGGCGGCTACTCGGCCCGAAGGCCCGGCCAGCGCGCCTGTAAGCCTCTTGTTATACTTTCACCGCCCGGGGACGACCCCGGGCCGGCGATGTACAACGGGGACGACCCCATTTGGCTCATGGAGAGTCTCCGCATGCCTTGGCTGTGGCTTCTCGTCGCCGGTCTGCTCGAAGTTGCGTGGGCGGCCGGTCTCAAATCGTCCGAGGGCTTCACGCGTCTCGGTCCCTCCATTTTCACGATCGTCACCGCGCTCGGCAGCTTCGGGCTCCTCGCCGTCGCGATGCGCGAGCTGCCGCTCGGCACCGCGTACGCGGTCTGGACGGGCATCGGCGCGGTCGGCGCGTTCATTTTCGGAATCGTGATGCTCGGCGAGGCGCTGACGCTTGCACGCATCGCGAGCGCGTCGCTGATCGTCGTCGGGCTCGTGGGCCTGAAACTGTCGTCGGCCGGCTGAGCGCGCAGGGCTTGCCGGGGGCGGCGCGTCGCGGCTGCGCGCGACGCGCGTCTATAATGAAGCGGAATCCATCTGACAACGTCCCGCCGCCGCGCACGAATCGGCGGGGCCGGCGGGTCGATGGGCCGCTTCGCCCGGGCTCGGGCGCGGTACGCCCGCGAACCGCGCGCATTGCGCAAGGAGGCGGCACATGGTCGAAGCCATTTCGCTCGGCGCGGGGCTCGCGTGGGCGAGCGGCCTGCGCCTCTATCTCACCGTGCTGATCGCGGGCGTGTTCGCGCGCCTCGGTCTCATTCATCTGCCCGACACGCTCGCGGTGCTGACGTCGCCATGGGTGATTGGCGCGGCCGCCGCGCTCGCGATCGCCGAATTCCTCGCCGACAAGATCCCCGCGTTCGACTCGCTGTGGGACGCGGTCCACACGTTCATCCGGATTCCCGCGGGCGCGGTGCTCGCGGCGGGCGCGCTCGGCCACGCCGATCCGACGCTCCTCGCGATCGCGGGCCTCGCGGGCGGCACGCTCGCCGGCTCCGCGCACATCGCGAAGGCGGGCACGCGCGCGCTCATCAACCTGTCGCCGGAACCGATCTCGAACTGGATCGCGTCGACGACCGAAGACGGGCTCGCGGTCGGCGGGCTCGCGCTCGCATTCTTCGTGCCGCTCGTGTTCATCGCGCTGATGATCGGCTTTCTCGCGTTTTCCGCGTGGGCGCTGCCGCGGCTGTGGCGCGGCGTGTCGGGCGGCTTTCGCGGGATGGCGAACCACATGGTGTCGAGGTTGAATTCGATCGGGAGCAAGCGCGATTGACGGCGGCGGGTAAAACGATGCCGGCTGGCCGCCGCTTCGGCCTCGTCGACCTGCTGCGCCAGGCGGGGCGGATGACGCTGCGCGACTGGCGCGCGGGCGAGTTGACGCTCGTCGCGCTCGCGCTCGTGCTCGCCGTCGCGGCGCTCACGAGTGTCGGCTTTCTTGCCGACAGGCTGCGCCAGGGGCTCGAGCGCGACGCACGCCGGATGCTCGGCGCGGACTTCGTAGTGCGGGCCGATCATCCGGTCGATCCGGCGTTCGCCCTCGAAGCGCGCGCGCTCGGCCTGTCGACCGCGACGACCGCGATCTTCCCGAGCATGGTCGGCGCGCCCAATCCGCCCGCCGCCGAATCCGGCGCGAACGGAATGCCGCCCGTGCGGCTCGCGGCCGTGAAGGCCGTGTCGGCCGGCTATCCGCTGCGCGGCGCGGTCGAGATCGCGCCCGATGCGAACGCGCGCGGCCGTCCTGCCGGTTCGATTCCGGCCCCCGGCACCGTGTGGGTCGACCCGTCGCTCCTCGACGCGCTGCATCTGAAAGTCGGCGACGCGCTGCGCATCGGCGGCCGCACGTTCACGGTCGGCGCGGCGATCACCCGCGAGCTCGATCGCGGCTTCTCATTCGTCAATTTCTCGCCGCGCGTGATGCTGCGCGCGGACGAGCTCGAGTCGACGGGGCTCACCGGCTACGGCAGCCGCGTCACGTACCGCCTCCTCGTCGCGGGCGACGACGCGGCCGTCGAGCGCTTCGCGAGCTACGCGCACGCGCGCGTCGACGGCGGCAAGCTGCGCGGCGTCGTGCTCGAATCGCTGCAGGAAGGGCAGCCGCAAGTGCGGCAGACGCTCGACCGCGCCCGCCATTTCCTCACGCTCGTCGCGCTCCTGACGGCGCTGCTCGCGGCCGTCGCGATCGCGATGTCCGCGCAGCGCTACATGCGCCGCCATCTCGACGGCTGCGCGGCGATGCGCTGCCTCGGCGCGAGCCGCCGCACGCTGACGGCGCTGTTCGCGATCGAATTCGTGCTGCTCGGCGTCGTCGGCGGACTCGCGGGCGCGGCGCTTGGCTACGTCGGCCATCTCGTGCTGCTGCGCGCGCTCGGCAGCCTGATCGACGTCGTGCTGCCGCCGCCTTCCGTGTGGCCGGCGGCGATCGGCGTCGCGACGGGGCTCGTGCTGCTGCTCGGCTTCGCGCTGCCGCCGCTCGCGCCGTTGACGCGCGTGCCGCCCGTGCGCGTGCTGCGCCGCGAGTGGGGCGACGCGGGCCGCGTCGCATGGGCGGGCTACGCGGCTGGCGTCGCGCTCTTCGCGGCACTGCTCATTGCCGCGGCGGGCAACCCGACGCTCGGCCTCATCGTCGCGGGCGGCTTCGCGGGCAGCCTCGTGCTGTTCGCGCTCGTCGCGCGGCTCGCGCTCTTCGCGGCCGCGCGGCTCGTGCGCGACGGCCGCGTCGCGGCGGGGCTCGGCTGGCGCTACGCGCTCGCATCGCTCGACCGGCGCGGCGCCGCGAGCGCGCTGCAGATCACCGCGCTCGCGCTCGGCCTGATGTGCCTGCTCCTCATCGCAATTACGCGCAACGATCTCGTCGCCGGCTGGCGGCAGTCGACGCCGCCCGACGCGCCGAATCAGTTCCTGATCGACATCCAGCCCGACCAGCGCGACGACGTCGTCCGCTATCTCGCGGCGAACGGCATTGCGAATCCCGCGCTGTCGCCGATGGTGCGCGGGCGGCTGCTGTCGGTGAACGGCAAGCCGGTGAATCCGGACGACTACAAGAGCGACGATGCGCGCCGCCTTGTCGATCGCGAATTCAACCTGTCGTACACGACGCAGTTGCCGGGCGACAACCGGATCGTCGCGGGCGACTGGTTCGGCGCGGCTAACGCGCCGCAGATCTCGATCGAGACGGGGCTCGCGAAGACGCTCGGCGTGAAGCTCGGCGACACGCTGCGCTTCGACGTGACGGGCCTGACCGTCGACGCGCCCGTGACGAGCGTGCGCAAGCTCGATTGGGGCACGTTCCGCGTGAACTTCTTCGTGCTGATGCCGCCCCCTGCGCTGCGCGATTTTCCGGCGACCTACATCACGAGTTTCCATCTGCCGTCCGCCCGGCAGCGCGTGCTCGACGGCCTGATCGCGCAGTATCCGAACCTGACGGCGATCGACGTCGCGCCGATCCTCGCACAGCTCGAACGCGTGCTGCTGCAGGTGATCGGCGCGGTGCAGTTCCTGTTCGGGTTCACGCTCGCGGCGGGCGTCCTCGTGCTGTACACGGCGCTCGCGGGCTCGCGCGACGAGCGCGTGCGCGAGGCCGCGCTGATGCGCGCGCTCGGCGCGTCGCGCGCGCAGGTGATCGCCGTGCAGCGCGCGGAGTTCATCGTCGTCGGCGTGCTCGCGGGCGCAATGGCGGCGGCGGGCGCGCTCGCGGTCGGCGCGGTGCTCGCGTCGCGCGTGTTCGATTTCCAGCTCGCGCCCGACCCGTGGCTCGTGCCGGCCGGCATCGCGGCGGGCGTCGCATGCGCGGGCGCGGCGGGGTGGCTCGGCCTGCGCGGCGTGCTGTGCCGCCCGGTGCTGCAATCGCTGCGCGATGCATGAATCGCGCGCACGCGATATCTTCGCGGGAGCGGCTTCTCGTTTTCCCCGTTCATTTTTTCCTTGTTCGTTTCATTTGACCGATGTCCGTATGACCGATGTAACCGATGACGCGCCGTCGCAGCCGACGGCATTCGAACGCGTGGGCGGCGAGGCGCGCGTGCGCGAGCTCGTCGACCGTTTCTACGACCTGATGGATCTCGAGCCCGAATTCGCCGGGATTCGCGCGCTGCATCCGCCGACGCTCGACGGCTCGCGCGACAAGCTGTTCTGGTTCCTGTGCGGCTGGCTCGGCGGCCCCGATCACTACGTCGAGCGCTTCGGCCATCCGCGGCTGCGCGCGCGGCATCTGCCGTTTCCGATCGCGTCGTCCGAGCGCGACCAGTGGCTGCGCTGCATCGCGTGGGCGATGGAGGGCACGGGGCTCGACGAGCCGCTGCGCGAGCGGCTGATGCACTCGTTCTACGACACGGCCGACTGGATGCGAAACCGTCCCGGTTGAAATTCCGGTACGCTTGCGTGCGCGCCGCGCGCAATTGCGCCTGTTGCGGCGCGCGCGGCGCACCGCATACTGATCGCTTCCGATCACCCATAACGACATCCGAGACGCCCCATGGCCACCCAAGCTCTCTTTCGCGAAGACGCTTATCTGACGCGCTGCGACGCGGTCGTCACCGCCGTCGACGAAGCCGGCATCCACCTCGATCGAACCGTGTTCTATCCGCTCGGCGGCGGCCAGGCGGGCGACAGCGGCACGCTGACGCTGCCGGGCGGCGCGACGCTCGCCGTCGCCGATACGCGCAAGGCGAAGTTCGAAGGCGCGACGCCCGACGACGCGGTGCACGTGCTCGCGCCGGGGCAGGAGACGCTCGCGGCGGACGTGAAGCCGGGCGACGCGGTCGTCGCCGAGATCGACTGGACGCCGCGGCACCGCCGGATGCGGCTGCACACGGCGAGCCATCTGCTGTGCGCGGTGCTGCCGTATCCGGTCGACGGCTGCAGCGTGACCGCCGAGTACGTGCGGATCGATTTCGCGACGGTCGAGCCGATCGACCGCGCGTTTGTCGACGCGCGCCTGGCCGAGCTCGTCGGCGGCTCGCATCCGGTGACGGCCGAGTGGATCACCGACGACGAGATGGCGGCGCGCCCGGACCTCGTGCGGACGATCAGCGTGAAGCCGCCGATGGGGCTCGGGCGCGTGCGGCTGCTGCGGATCGGCGGCATCGACCTGCAGCCGTGCGGCGGCACGCACGTGCGCAACACGGCGGAGATCGGCGGGCTGCGCGTCGCGAAGCTCGAGAAGAAGAGCGCGCGCACGCGGCGCCTCGTGCTGGAGCTCGCATGACGGCGCCGCACGCGCGAGGCGGCGCGTACGAAGCCGCCGCTCACGATGACGCGGCGCTCGACCCGCGCGCGCGCGACGTGCTCGACTTCTGGTTCAGCGCGCCCGACGATCCGGCGTTCGGCACGGCGCGCAAGATATGGTTCAGCGGCGCTCCGGCGCTCGACGCGCAATTGCGCGAGCGGTTCGGTGCGCTCGTCGACGCGGCGACGGCGGGCGAGCTCGACGCATGGACGCGCACGCCGCTCGGCGCGCTCGCGCTCATCGTCGTGCTCGACCAGTTCTCGCGCAACATCCACCGTGGCACGGCGCTCGCGTTCGCGGCCGATCGCGCGGCGCTCGCGCACGCGAAGGCGCTCGTCGCGTCGGGCGGCGACCGCGCGCTGCCGACGGGCCATCACCGCGCGTTCGCGTATCTGCCGTTCGAGCACGACGAGTCGCCCGACAGCCAGCGCGAAGCGGTGCGCCTCTGCGCGCGGATCAAGGACGAGGCGGGTTGCGCCGGCTACCACGACTACGCGCTGCGCCACGCGGGCGTGATCGAGCGCTTCGGGCGCTTCCCGCATCGGAACGCGATCCTCGGCCGGTCGTCGACCGACGAGGAAATCGCGTTCCTGAAGGCGCCCGGCTCGTCGTTCTGAGCATGTCCGGCCGTGCCCGCGCGGCCGATCCGGGCGTGCGCTCGGCGCGCCAGCACGGCGTCTTCGCGCACGCGGCGGGCCGCCGCGAGTGCTCGAAAAATGTGTGCGCCGTTCGATATCAATCGCGCTATCCGTCACCGTTTTTGCGTTGCTATCGTGAGTTCAACCGACGAGGGGCGGCCGCCGAAGCCGGCGTGGCCGCCCGTCTCCAACCTTGCGAGGCCGAACCCATGTCCGAGCTGCTCGACCTGACCGCCTGCTCGCTTGCCGAACTGTTCAAGACCCGCGGCGTGACGCCCGCCGATTACGCGGACGCGCTGCTCGACCACATTGCCCGCTGGGAGCCGCATCTGAACGCGCTGTGCCGCTTCGATCCGGAGCGCGTGCGCGAGCAGGCGCTCGCGTCGACGCGCCGCTGGGCGGCGGGCGCGCCGCTGAGCGAGATCGACGGCGTGCCGGTGACGATCAAGGAGCTGATCGCGACGCAGGGCGATCCGGTCGCGCAAGGCTCGGCCGCCGCCGCCGACGTGCCGCCCGCGCCTGTCGACGCGCCCGCCGCAATGCGGCTGCGCGAGGCGGGCGCGGTCGTGATCGGCAAGACGACGGTGCCCGATTACGCGATGCTGTCGTCGGGACTGTCGAGCCTGTACGGCATCACGCGCAACCCGTGGCGGCTCGAACTCAATCCGGGCGGCTCGAGCAGCGGCGCGGCCGCGGCGGCGGCGGCGGGCTACGGGCCGCTGCACGTCGGCACCGACATCGGCGGGTCGATCCGGCTGCCGGCCGGCTGGTGCGGGATCGTCGGCTTCAAGCCGTCGAACGGACGGATTCCGATCGATCCGTACTACACGGGCCGCTGCGCGGGGCCGATGACGCGCACGCTCGACGACACCGCGCTGCTGATGCGCTTCCTGTCGCGCCCGGACTGGCGCGATGCGACGAGCCTGCCGCCCGAGACGATCGACTGGTCGATCGCACCCGCCGACGTGAAGGGCATGCGGATCGGCCTGATGCTCGACGCCGGCTGCGGGATCGCGCCGGAGCCGGAGATCGTCGCCGCGGTCGAGGCGGCGGCCGAGTGCTTCGCCGCGCACGGTGCGCGGATCGTCGCGGCGCCGCCGGTCGTGTCGCGCGGGATGCTCGACGGCCTCGACCGTTTCTGGCAGGCGCGGCTATGGGCCGACCTCGAACGCCTGCCCGACGCGGCGCGCGAGCGCATCCTGCCGTACATCCTCGCATGGGCGGGGCAGGGCGCGTCGGTGTCCGGCGTCGACGCGGTGCGCGGCTTCGGTGCGACGTTCGAGATGCGCGCGGCCGCCGCGCGACTGTTCCACTCGGTCGACGCGGTGCTGTCGCCGACCAACGTCGTCGCCGGCTTCCCGGCCGAATGGGCGGGGCCGACCCAAGACCCGACGCGGCCGTTCGAGCACATCGCGTTCACGGTTCCGTGGAACATGGGCGAGCAGCCGGCGCTGTCGATCAACTGCGGCTTCGCGCGCAACGGGATGCCGATCGGCCTGCAGATCGTCGGACCGCGCTTTGCCGACCGCCTCGTGTTGCAGCTCGGCAAGGCGTACGAGAACTGGCGCGGCGCGATGCCGCGCTGGCCGGCGCCGCCTCACTGACGCAGCCGCGCACGCGTTTGCGCGCGCTGCGCGTTCCGTCGGTTTTTCGCTTATCACCCTGACACCACATCCAGCCCGGTGGCGGACGTCGCTTGCGTCGCGCCGGCGGCCGGTATCGTCGTCGCTTCGATCGAGGACTCGCCATGGAAGATCTGCTGGAACCCGCCTGTCGGCCGACGCCCGCCAAGACCGGCACGGCCGCGACGCGCGCCGACGCACGCCGCAACGTCGCGGCGGTCGCGCTCGGCAACGCGGTCGAATTCTTCGACTTCGGCACCTATGCGACTTTCGCGGTGATGATCGGCCACACGTTCTTCCCGGCGAAGAGCGCGTTCGTGAGCCTGCTGCTGTCGGTGTCCGTGTTCGGGCTCGGCTTCGTCGTGCGGCCGTTCGGCGCGCTCGTGATCGGCGCATACGCGGACAAGGCGGGCCGCAAGCCCGCGATGATGCTGACGCTCGTGATGATGGCGGTCGGTACGGGCGCGATCGCCGTGCTGCCGGGATACGAGACGATCGGCATCGCGGCGCCGATCCTGCTCGTCGTCACGCGGCTGATCCAGGGGCTCGCGTGGGGCGGCGAAGCAGGGCCCGCGACGACCTACATCCTCGAGGCGGCGCCGCCGGACCGGCGCGGCGCATATGCGTGCTGGCAGGTCGCGACGCAGGGCTTCGCGGCGGTCGCGGCGGGGCTCGCGGGCTATGTGCTGACGGTTTCGCTGTCCGAGGCCGATCTGTATGCATGGGGCTGGCGCGTGCCGTTCGTGTTCGGCCTGCTGGTGCTGCCGATCGGCATCTACATCCGCCGCCGGCTGTCCGACACGATCGATGCGCACGGCGCGCACGGCTCGACGCGCGCGATCCTGCGCGAACTGAACGCACGGCATCGGCGGCCGATCGCGATCGGCCTGATGATCCTGCTCGGCAGCACGATCACGCAGTACTTCCTCAACTACATGACGACATTCGCGTTGACCGAGCTGCATCTGCCGGGCGGCGTCGCGATGCTGGCAACGCTCGCGACAGGCGCGGCGCTCGCGGTGTGCTCGCTCGTCGGCGGCAGCTTGTCGGATCGCTTCGGACGCCGCGCGGTCCTGATCTGGCCGCGCGTGCTGCTGTTGCTGCTGATCTTCCCGGCGCTGCAACTGATCGTGTCGCATCCGACGCCCGCCGTCTTCCTCGTCATGCTGACCGTGCTGTCCGGCCTGCACGGCATGAGCGGCGCGGCGCTCATCGTGCTGATCGCCGAGAGCTTCCCGCAGCGGGTGCGCTCGACCGGATTCTCGATCGTCTACGCGGTCGCGGTGTCGCTGTTCGGCGGCACCGCGCAAAGCATCGTCACCTGGCTCATCAGCAGCACCGGCAATCCGATGGCGCCGACGGGCTACCTGCTCGTTGCGAATGCGATCTGCATCGCGGCAGGCTGGCTTGCCGCCGAGACCTGGCCAGCCCGGCGCGCCGCGCGCTAGCTGGGCAAGCGCAAGAAAGGGCCGACCGACGGGCGGAGCCATTCCCGTACCGGGCCGACAGACGCGGGCACGGCCGGGCGCGAAGCACGGACGGCGCGAACCGGAACGGCATGGGACACGGCGGGCGCCGCGCAAATGGGGGGTGCCCCTATGTTGTTCGTCAAGCGTTAGGGGCTGACTTGGGTTGGTAAATGGTGCCGTCGCGCAGCATGGCGAACAGGACATCGCAGCGTCGCCGAGCCAGTGCGATGAGCGCTTGGTTGT